>DATHCX010000269.1:0-5407 GCA_035319325.1 Desulfomonilaceae bacterium | reverse complement strand
GCGCCTTCCCAGGGGGCTGAAGACCGCCAGGGTCTTCCTTCGCAGTGGAAAACCGTTCACCGATTGCAAGAAATCGTTTTCAGCGGCATGTAAAAGAGCAAAGATAGATGACTTCACTTTCCACGATCTCCGACACTGTGCTATCAATAATCTCAGGCTCGCCGGAAATGACTTCTTCAGAATAATGGCTGTGAGCGGTCACAAGACGATGAGTGTCTTCAAAAGGTACAACGTGGTGACAGAGGAAGAGCTGGGCGGCATTATTTGGGAGAATAAGTCCGGTCAGTCGGAGGCATAGACACCTATATGGACACCAATCAGAAAAAGGATTCAGGATGTGTCCAGAATCCTCTGTAATTTATGGTACCCCCGGCAAGGATCGAACTTGCGACCTGCGGATTAGGAATCCGTCGCTCTATCCACTGAGCTACGGGGGCAGAGCTGCAATTTATTGGCGAAACAGCAAAAAATTAGTGTAGAATATCGCCAAGTGCAAAGTCAATTCCTTTTTCTGCGACCGGGCGGCGCAAGAACACCGTAGCGAGGCATCGGCATGGTCCTGATCGAAGCAACCATAAAGCCCTTCAAACTCGATGACGTCAAGGAGGCGCTGGAAGAATTGGGCGCAGGCGGAATGACCGTCACGGAAATCATGCAGAGCTCAACCAAGGTTCGAGGCCGTTCCTTCGGCGGCAATGCCGGGAGTTCAGATCTCGTTCCGAAGATCAAGGTGGAAATTGTCGCGCCCAGAATCATGGCCGAAAGAATAGTCGAAGCCATATTACTCCACGGAAACGCCGGCCGGGCAGAAGACGGCAGGATCGTTGTGGAAAAGGTTGATGCCACCATCCGTATCCGCACGGGTGAATCGGACGCAGACGCTCTTTCCTGAACGGAAGAATCCGGAGGGTACACACGGGTCTCTTGATCAACCGCCTTTGGGAATAGGTTCCACGTCGCATTGATCGCCAAAAGAAGCATTCAGATCCTGCCGCAGGGCTTCCAGATCGGATTGCGCTTCAAGTTCCACCACGAGTTCACCGGTTTCGAAGCATTTCAGCCGGCCGTGTTTCTCGAATATATGCACAGCAAGTTTCGGATCCACGGTTATCCAGCCCTTCATCCTCCTTACCAATTCCGAACCGGAGAAATCGCGCTCAATCCGAAGATCTATCTTTCGGTTCTTCCCGATCCACCCTATGATCGCAGGTTTCACCTGGATTGGCATGACGGGATCATGCATGGCCGCGCATCTAAACCACACCTTGGCTCGTATCATGACAAATCTCCTCTCGGGGTGCGCTCGAGGCAGCTGATGAGCATGAAGGGCCACATTGCAAGGACCGTTCACGTAAGTGATTTCAGGAATATTGCCCTCGCCAACAATAAATAGTCAATGTTTTTCTCTTCGATATCAGCATACCGCAAAAAGAACTTTGAAAACGGATAGAAGTATGCTATAGAGTAGCGCAATAAATGATCAATAAGACAAGAGAAACGTAATTGAGAAATTCGTTGAGAAGACAAAGGTAGGTGCATGCGGACTCGTCATAGGATTCCACTGGGTTTAGTGAGCATTCTCATCTGTTTACTCCTGGCCGCACCGGCCCTTGCTCAGGGTCGCGGCGAAAAATCACGAAGCAAACACAAACCGACCGCAACCAAGAAGGTGGTCAAAAAGCAGGTCGATAAGAAAAAGAAAATAAAGCCCGCCGCAAAGGGCATCCAGGCAAAGGCCGTATACTGCGTCAATTTGAGAGGAAACCGGACTCTCCTGGAGAGGAACCCGGACAAGCCCCTGCCCGTTGCAAGCCTTACGAAATTGGTGACGGCACTGGTAACCTTGGACGCCATGCCGCTGGACCAGAGGATCACGGTGCCCGACCACATCAAGAAGATTCCCAAAACCGTGGTGGGTTTGAAACCGGGAGATATTCTCACGGTTCGCGACCTCCTGCATGGTCTGCTAATCGGTTCGGCCAACGACTGCGCAGAAACGCTCGCGTGCGCATATCCCGGAGGACGGAAATCCTTTATCTCTGCCATGAACAAAAAAGTCCGGAACATGGGGATGCACCACACCCGCTTTTATACGCCCAGCGGATTGGACAGAAAAAACGAGACTTCCGATGAAGACAAGAAGCCCGATGTGGACTCAAACACGTCCACGGCCCGGGAAATAGCGGGAATCGCGAAGGATGCATTCTCCAATGACACTATTCGTTCCATCTGCCTGAAAAAGTCCCACATCCTGTCTACGTGTGAAGACAAGAAAGAGTATGCCGTCAGGACCACGAACAAGCTCCTGCGTGACAACCTGCCGCTTATCGGCGGGAAAACCGGGTACACGTCCAGGGCAGGGCACTGCCTTGCCACGGAATTTACTCCAGGCAGGAACATATTCCTCATCGTGGTGCTCGGGAGCCCCGACCATTTCAGAGACACGCGCCTCGTGTATCACAAAGCGCTCAAAGAAGCCACGAAGATCAGAATTTCGCCCAGCGGCCCCGGTCAACAACGAATGGCTCGAGAATCCGCCGAGTAATCCCAAACTGAGGACTTCTTTTTTCGCAACGGACTCCTCACGCGGAGATCGTCAAGCCTGCTTCCACTGGGCCGGCAGGTCAGCAGAACCCCTCCGACGCGAAGGCACGAACCAGGACTCCGGTTCATACGAATGCGCTTTCAACCGAGTACTTTTGAGCGCGCCTGTGACCACACGTCACAAGCTCCCGTGCAGAGACCTTTCGGTGCACATTGCTCTGGGTGAACTCCACGAAGATGCCCAAAAAGAAAACCGGATGCCCTCAACAAGAAAGAGAGAGCTTCCGGTCACGTTGTCAATGCTATTCTGATACTAACTAATTACATTCCGGACCAATCGCGCTTATCGCCGAAGGCCAGCCATAAAAGGGCCGTGGCCAACGACACAATAAAGAGTATCTCCATGATTTGACCTCACCTCCACCAACTCACCTCTTTACAGGAGGAGGCTGTATCGTGTCAAGAGGATTTTTTGCAAAAGAATCCGGGCATTTTTAGAGTAATCCCCCCAGAGAACCTGCGTACCCGGTAAGCTCGACATATCCTCGTCCCTGCACCGGCCTGCCGTTTCGCATCCCCGTAACGGCTACGGCTCCTTCCCAGTACACGACCCCAAAAGATTCCCCTCCGGCAAGTTCTTGATCTTTCAACGCGGGCTCGATCTGGAGCTCGACATTGAGGCTGGGGATCTCCAAAGTCCACCCAGATGGATACCGGGCCCCTGTGTGAGGACTTGTCCATGTGTTTCTCGCTGAAATGACAATTTCCTGCTTTTCGAGATCCACGATCGAGCCGTCCTTGTTCACGAACGTTCCAAAGGGCTTCTCAGCCTCTCCGGACTTGCGCCGCATTCGAGAAACCATGAGTTCGGTTCCGTCGTCGAATTGAACGCTGAACCAATCCCAACCCGACTGGCTTGGGAGAACCACGCTGGAACCGAACTCGTGATCCATCCACGCCAGCCCCGACACGGTATGCGTCGTCCCCTTGAAGGTCAAGGTGCCCTCCGCTTTGAGCCTGGTGAACGAATAGTAATAGGAAGCCTGATTTTCCGCATCACTTTTCCTGCTGAATCCGGCCATCCCGTGCAGGACGAGGGGTTTTTCCGAAAGGAGCCGAAATGAAAAAGCGTAATCACCCTCCCTGGCGGAGATCTGTATCGTGTTTCCATCCATTGTAGCCTTCCAATCCCGTATCTTTACATCGAGCTTATCGGTAGCCGAAGACGCAAGGCCCGGGCCTGCACGCGAGATAAGCTGAGAATGGAAGAAATCTTTATTCGTAATGTCAGACATGGCGAAATGGGCTGGGTATACGTCCCTGACGGCCCAAGCTGAAGCACCGCGGTTTATACCTGCACCCATGCTTCGCCTGAAAAACGTCAGCTGAAAACCCCATGCGCCGGAATCGCCCGGTGAGTCCACATTGCCGGTGAAATACCACCATTCAGTTTGAAAATCTGGATGCTGGCCGTGGTCCTTCGGAAAGACCAAATTCCTGCCGGGAAGCGCGTTCTGAAATCCCTGGTCTGCTGCCACTCCAAGATTCGTCTGGCTAATCCACAGGCAAATCAACAGAGCCATTGTTAGATACACAGGGTCCTCCTGAAAGAAGATTACGTGTATTTCGCGGGAGAATAACGCTTCGTGAAAAATATGCAACGTTGTACGAAACGGCAACCGATTCCACTCCGAGTCTCGCTGGGTCTGTGATATAGGAAGCATCCGCAAGGGGAATGCATTTCCATGGCTCTCAAGTTTCTTCACGCCGCTGATATTCACCTCGGACGGCCTTTCTCGGGATTGAGCAGGTCGAGTCCGGTTTTGGGAAAACTCTTCCGAGATGCAGGATACGCGGTCTGGAACAGAATCGTGAAGACCGCCGTGGACCGAAAGGTTGATTTTGTAACACTCGGGGGAGACATATTCGACGGCGGGAACCCCACAATACGGTCCCGGGTTCTTTTTCGGGAAGGTGTGGAGCAGTTGCGCGCCGCGGGTATCCCGGTGTTCATGGTATTGGGCAATCACGATCCGCTCATAAGCTTTCCCGCATCGTTGCGAGAATTACCGGGTCTGCACGTTTTTGGAGCGGATCCCCAATCGCTCCCCGTCGACTGCGCGGAATTCACGGCGGGGGTTATGGTTTACGGAGCAAGCTTCTCGAAGGCCGTGGTGACTGAGAATCTGGCCCGGAGATTTTGCCGCGATAAGGGAATGGATCTCGCTGTGGGAATTCTGCATACCAACGTTGCGGGGGAATGGGGCCACCAGAATTATGCGCCTTGCACGAGTGAAGACCTCAAGAATGCCGGCATGGATGTGTGGTGCCTCGGTCACGTGCATTCTCCAGTCGTCCTGAACGAACATCCGCTGATCTTTTATCCGGGGACTGCTCAGGCCGCGCACTTTAATGAAACAGGCCGCCGGGGATTCTGTATCGTTACTGTCGATAGCGGCCCTCAGGTCGAATACCTGCATCTGGCTCCCGTGCGATGGGAAAAAATGGACCTGGACGTAACGCATGCTGCCAGCGCTGACGATGTGCTTTGCCTGGTGGAGGACATGTGCTCGGGGTTTGCTTCCGAACAGGACCATCTCCAGGCTGTTGTCGTCAGAATCGTTCTCGTCGGGAAGAATTCGATTTCCGATATGCAAGCCATTACCCTGGACGATGATTTTCGGGATGTTTTGGCCGAAAGGCTCTCCATGCTGTCTGTTCCGGTTTTTTGCGAGTCAGTCTGCGATTCAACTCAGTCGAAGATCGATCTGAACGCGTTGACGAGCGAAGAGGGGTTTCTCGCGGAATATGTGAAGCTCTGCAGAAAAGCGATAGAGGACCCGAAGCTGAAACATGAAATCCT
>DATHCX010000268.1:0-32294 GCA_035319325.1 Desulfomonilaceae bacterium | reverse complement strand
TGATGACCTTCGGATGGAAGGTTTTGCTGCCGGCCGGGTTGTTTAACGTCATGGCAACTGCGTTCCTGTATACGGTTTGGCTCCAATACACGCGATGAACAGAGGGCTCGTTTCTGCTTTTCTTGCAGAGCGGGATGAACGAGGCACGAGGAAGCTCTCGGGCTCCAAAGCGACATAATCCATGAGGTCTTAGATGATTCGCCCGTTGCTTGATGGATTGAAACTGACACTCAGATACTTCTTTTCTAAGAAGATAACTCTCCAGTATCCTGATGAAAAGTGGGACGTGGCCCCCCGGTGGAGAGGACGCCATGTGCTGACGAAGCACGCTTCCGGCAAGATCAAATGCGTAGCCTGCATGCTTTGCGCAACGGTCTGCCCCGCGGAATGTATCGCCATAGAAGCGGCAGCCGAACCGGACAACAGGAAATATCCCGAGAAGTACACACTCGATCTGGGCCGGTGTATCTTCTGTGGGTACTGCGTTGAGGTCTGCCCCAAAGAAGCGATAGAGATGACCACTGCGTACGAGCTATCGGAATACAGCCGCGAGGATCTCATCTTCACGAAGGAGATGCTCCTCGAGCCTCCGGTGCCCAGGTACGAGGTCAAGAAGAAAGCCGGATGATCGAAAAGTAGGTAGGTATTTCATCTTCATGACGTTCAAGCGAACCATTCATTTTGTTTCGGCACCGAAAGCCCGGTCGGACGATCCGGCGGGATCTTCATTCCGAAAACGAGATGAACACAACTATTCAGGCGGCGGGTTCGCTCCCTGGCATGGAGCCGCCGCAACAGGTGCAGAGGCCGGTCAGATCCGTTCACTGCCGGAGGGTTTGGAACATCAATGGAAGCTCTGATTTTCTATGTTCTGGCTGGCATCACGCTAGCATCGGCCTTTTTCGTGGTCTTCCTGCGCAGACCCATGCACAACGTGCTGTTCATGATCATCACCATGATCGGTCTTGCCGGTCTCTTTATACTTCTGCAAGCCGAATTCGTAGCGATGGTGCAGATCGTCGTCTATGCAGGAGCGGTCATGGTGCTATTCCTCTTCGTAATTATGCTCCTCAACTTGGACCAGATACGCTTGCCCGACGATCCCCGGGCTTTGCGGTCGTGGATTGGAGTGGGCCTGGCCCTGGCCGTCCTGGTCCTGATCGTCCCGGTTCTGGCGGCTTTCGTCCCGAATACCCCGGTTAACAACCCGGTGGGGGCAGCGAACGTGTCCAACACGGCACTGCTTGCCGAGGCGCTCTTCGGGAAGTACCTGCTGCCTTTCGAGATAGCCTCCGTGCTGCTGTTGGCGGCAATCATAGGATCGGTGATTCTGGCGAAGAAGAAGGGCTGATCTTCAACGCCGGCGAGAAGACTTCATTATCTCAGGAAATGCACACATGCTGACTTTACAACATTACCTCTTTTTGTCTGCTGCACTTTTCGCTCTGGGAGTCGTAGGAGTGATGTTTCGGAGGAATCTGATCATCATTCTCATGTCCCTGGAACTCATGATGAACGCGGTAAACCTGACGTTTGTGGCATTTTCACGGTATCTCGGTTCCATTGAAGGACAGATATTCGTGCTGTTCATCATGGTGGTGGCCGCCGCGGAAGTGGCTGTGGGATTGGCCATTGCCGTTGCCGTCTTCAGGCAGAAGGGCACGGTAAACGTCAACGAAGTCAATATCATGAAGTGGTGAATTGGATCGTGCTGTTCGGCAGTTCGAGCGAGCTGATCGGTACGTCCGGAAACCTGATAGTGGGAGCCTGGAATGACTGACCTTGTATGGTTGATACCTGTCTTCCCTTTGATCGGATTCCTGATCAACGGGCTTTTGGGAAAGCGTTTTCCGGAGCGGACCATCGGCTGGATCGGGTCGGCTGCGGTGGGCGCTTCGTTCGTGGTGGCCCTGTTGATATTCTTGGAGCTGCTCGGGATGCCTCCCGGATCCCGTTCCGTGCAAAAAGTGGTGTACACCTGGATGCTCTCCGGTGACCTGAACATCCCCATCGGTTTCCTCATGGATCCGCTGAGCATGGTTATGATGATGGTCGTGAGCGGCGTCGGGTGTATCATTCACGTGTACTCCATCGGGTACATGCATGGGGAGTTTGGATTCCGCCGCTATTTTGCCTACTTGAACCTCTTCGTGTTCAACATGCTCATTCTCGTTTCCGCTAACAATTTCCTCCTTCTGTTCGTGGGATGGGAAGGTGTCGGCCTGTGCTCGTATCTGCTCATCGGCTACTACTACGAAAAGAAATCCGCTTCAGACGCCGGCAAGAAGGCGTTCGTCGTGAACAGAGTGGGTGACTTCGGGTTCCTCATTGGGGCGTTCCTCATTTTCGTCACTTTTGGGACCTTCAATTTTACCGACGTATTTGCCGCAGCCCCTGACAAATTGAGCTACGGCGGGCTGCCGGCGACCCTCATTACCCTGCTGCTGTTCGTGGGTGCAACCGGAAAGTCCGCTCAGATTCCGTTGTATACATGGCTTCCTGACGCCATGGAAGGTCCGACTCCGGTCAGCGCACTCATCCATGCCGCCACCATGGTGACTGCGGGTGTGTACATGGTGGCCCGCTGCAGTGTGCTTTTTGCGCTTGCTCCCGTTTCGTTGACGACCGTGGCCATCGTTGGAGGCGCAACCGCATTCTATGCAGCCACCATGGGCATCACTCAGTTCGATATCAAGCGCGTGCTTGCGTACTCCACCATCAGTCAGCTCGGTTACATGTTCATGGCGTGCGGAGTCGGCGCATTTTCGTCCGGCATATTCCACCTCATGACCCACGCCTTTTTCAAGGCTCTGCTGTTTATGGCCGCGGGAAGCGTCATGCACGCAATGTCCGGCGAGCTTGACATGAGGAAAATGGGGGCGCTGCGCAAGCACTTGCCGTACACGCACTGGACATATGTGTTCGGAACGCTCGCCATAGCCGGAATCTTTCCTTTCGCCGGGTTCTTCAGCAAGGACGAGATCCTGTTGTATGCGTTTCAGCGACACCTGGGATTTTGGATCATCGGTGCGATTGCCGCGGTGATGACCTCCTTCTACATGTTCCGATCCGTTTTCATGACATTCTACGGAGAATCCCGGGTGGATCATGAGACTGCTCATCACCTGCACGAATCGCCGCCTATCATGACCGTTCCCCTGATGATCCTCGCCGGTCTTGCGCTGGTGGGCGGTCTTGTGGGAATCCCGATCCTGGAGCATTACAACGTCTTCGGTCATTGGCTTGATCCGGTGTTTGCTCCGGCCAAAGCAATAAGCGAAAAAGCTGCGGGCCACCATGGGGACCACGCGAGCGTTGCTTTGGAGTTCCTCCTCATGGGGGTATCGCTCTGCATAGCTTTTTTCGGACTATTCCTGGCCCGCTGGATGTACGTTACGAAGCCGTCTGTGGCTACTGAAGTGGCCGAACGGTTGGGCCCGATACACAAACTCGTATACAACAAGTATTGGATGGATGAGATTTACGATTTCCTTTTTGTGGATTCTATTGTGAAATTCTCCCGATTGCTCTGGAAATGGTTTGACGAAGGATTTATCGATGGCATGGTCAATGGGACCGCCACGGTGGTTCGTCGCTTTGGAAGCATCCTTCGCGAGCTGGAAAGCGGCCTGGTCAAAGACTATGCTCTTTCGATTGTCGTCGGGGTCGTGGTGGTAATCGGTTATCTCGTCCTGAGATAGGACATGGAGGAATGCCGTTCATGGAGAATGTTTCCTTCCCATTTCTGAGTGTGATCACGTTTGTTCCGCTGGCAGGCGCGCTGCTGTTGCTGTTCCTGAATAGGCAGTCGCACGAGCTTCTCAGATGGATTGCGTTGCTTTTCATGACCGTTGACCTTGCCGTCAGCCTTGTGGCCTATGGCTATTTCGATCCGTCCACCGCGGCCATGCAGTTTATGGAAGACCACGTGTGGGTGACCGATTGGGGCATTTCGTACAAAATGGGCATCGACGGGATAAGCCTGTTTCTGGTTCTGCTGACGACACTGCTGGGCCCCCTTGTCATTCTCGCTTCCTGGAAGGATATCAGGACCAGAGTGAAGGAGTTCCTCGTTTGTTTGTTGTTCCTGCAGGTGGGAATGCTCGGCGTGTTCGTATCGCTGGACCTGTTCCTGTTTTACGTATTCTGGGAAATCATGTTGATCCCCATGTATCTGCTCATCGGTGTATGGGGAAATCCGGCTCGTAGATTGTACGCGGCCATCAAGTTCGTCCTGTACACAATCGTCGGCAGCCTTTTGATGCTTGTCGCAATATTGACCCTGTACATCATGGCGTTCCAGGCCACCGGCGTTTATACCTTCGATCTCCTCAAGCTGTACGATTTCCCTGTTCCTCTGCAGGCTCAATTCTGGATGTTCCTGGCGTTTTTCCTCGCTTTTGCAATTAAAGTTCCCATGTTTCCGTTCCATACGTGGCTCCCTGACGCTCACACGGAGGCGCCCACCGTGGGCAGCGTGGTTCTGGCTGCGGTACTTTTGAAGATGGGAACCTACGGCTTTATTCGCTTTGCCATTCCGCTGTTTCCCAATGCCGCGCTGGATGCGACCTGGTGGATTTGCGCTCTATCGGTCATAGGCATTATCTATGGAGCGTGGGTGGCCATGGTGCAGGTTGACGTCAAGAGGTTGGTAGCGTTCTCCAGTGTCAGCCACCTCGGTTTCGTCATGCTGGGCATGTTTGCCTTAACCGTCCAGGGACTTCAGGGCAGCATCCTTCAGATGATAAACCATGGGTTGAGCACGGGCGCTCTGTTCCTCATCGTGGGAATGATCTACGAGCGCAGGCATACCCGCTTGATAGAGGAATTCGGCGGTCTGTCCAAGGTGATGCCGGTGTTTGCCGTGTTTTTCATGATATTCACCCTTTCGTCCATAGGGCTTCCGGGTCTGAACGGTTTCATCGGCGAGTTCCTGATCCTGCTTGGTACGTTCAGAGTGTTTCCGTGGTACGCGATACTGGCTGCGTCGGGCGTCATTTTCGCTGCCGTGTACATGCTGTGGATGTTCCAGAGAGTGATGTTTGGTGAAGTCACCAATCCCAAGAACCTGGGCCTGAGCGATCTTAGTCCTCGGGAAGTGGTGGTCCTGCTGCCGATTCTCATCTTCGTCGTCTGGATAGGTGTTTATCCGAACACGTTTCTCCGGCCGATGGAACCGTCTGTGAAGAACTTCATTCAGCAGGTGGAAAACAAGAGGGCGGCGGTCTTGAATTCTGAAAAAGCAAAAAAGCAAGCGAACTTACCAGGGGTTGATGTGGTGATGACTTCTACCACTTCAACTGCCAGTCGCTGAACGCATAGGATGAGGAGCAATCGGGATGACGCCGATTCCAGTACCTGAGGTTAATCTTGGAGGCATCCTGCCGGCGCTGATTTTGTGTGTCGCCGGTGTGGTGGTGATGTTGGTCGGGCTGGCACTGCGCAAGGGAGCGGTGGTTGCATGCACTATAGTGAGTGCGGCGGGCGTACTGCTGGCTGCGGCTGCGAACAGTCCTCTTCGTATGTTAAATAAGTCCGCATTCTCGGGGTTGATTACGCTGGATGCCTATTCCTGGTTTTTCAACCTTCTCATTCTGATTGCGACGGGTCTGACGGTTCTCACGTCGGTTCGATACTTGGCGGACGACGAACTGGACCTGTACGAGTATTTCGCTCTGCTGCTGTTCGCTGCTGCGGGAATGATGTTCATGGTTGCGGGTAATCACTTGCTCATCATTTTTATCGGCCTCGAAACGCTCTCCATTTCCGTATACATCTTGACGGGTATTCTTCCGTCGAGTCTCAAATCCAAGGAGGCGTCGCTCAAGTACCTCATACTCGGAGGTTTCTCCAGTGCGATATTTCTGTATGGGGCCGCCCTGTTGTATGGCGCAGCGGGTTCTCTTGAACTGCCGGTGCTCATGAAATATTTTCAGGTGAAATCTTTCGGTCCGATGGCTGTGATCGGCATGGGGCTGCTGCTCGTCGGTTTTGCATTCAAGACTGCGGCAGTGCCGTTCCATATGTGGACGCCGGACGTGTATGAAGGAGCGCCCACGCCGCTTACGGGGTTCATGTCCGTTGGCGTGAAGGCTGCAGCTTTTGCCGCGTTTGCCCGGGTATTCTTCGAGGGCATGCCCGCGGCGAAAGTCGATTGGGGTCAGGTCCTGTGGGGACTGGCCGTCTTGACGATGATTCTCGGCAATGTGGCGGCCCTGGTTCAGGAAAACATCAAGAGAATGCTCGCGTATTCGAGTATCGCGCACGCCGGGTACATTCTGGTGGGCATGGTCGCAGGCAACGAAGCCGGAACGCAGGGAATGCTGTACTACTTGCTTGCGTACACATTCACCAATATTGGCGCCTTCGGAGTGGTCGCTATCGTGGGCAGCAAGGGTGAAGCCAATGTGATGATAAATGATTACCGGGGGCTGGCGAAAACGCACCCGATGCTCGCTCTGGTCATGTCCATATTTCTTTTTTCTCTGGCGGGAATTCCTCCTACTGCGGGCTTTATCGGCAAATTGACCATCTTCAGCGCTGCTATCGGCACCGGATATTATTGGCTGGTCATTATCGGCGTGCTCACGAGCGCTGCGTCGGTGTTTTTCTACTTCCGGGTCATTATGAAGATGTACATGGAAGCGCCTGAGACAGCCCCCGCGAAGCTGCAATTCAGCCCGTCCATGATCCTGGCGCTGACCATTGCGGTAATAGGTGTGCTATACATAGGCGTTTTTCCGACGACGTATCTGAATTTGGCTTTGGAATCGGTGAAACCGCTTTTTTAGGACTCAGTGCGGAATTAATCCGGCGAAATGCGGTCCTGAATCCCGATGTCGGGTCAGGTGAGGGCCAACAGATCTGCAGGCTGATAAGTAGTCACAGGGGAACCGCGACCGGGCGTGCGCCGGGTCGCGGTCGTATGTAGACAATTCGGAGAAAAACAAAGTACATGAAGATAAGCGCCCTCGTTTCCACAGGTCATGGTATCAATTGCGAAAACGAGACTGGGTATGCTCTGGAATTGGCCGGTTTCGACAAAGTTGATCTGGTGCATCTCAACTTCCTTGCACGGGGCGACGTCAATCTCGACGAATATCATATTATCGTGTTTCCAGGGGGGTTCCTCGACGGAGACGATTTGGGAGCGGCCCAGGCTTGCGCGAACCGAATCAAACATTCCCGGATAAAAGGCCACCGGCTCATCGATCTGTTCGTGAATTTCGTGCAGTCCGGCGGTCTGATGCTGGGAATATGCAATGGATTTCAGCTTCTTACGAAACTTGGTATGTTGCCTGCGCTCGACGGGAATTACGCCCGGAGAGATTTGAGCCTTACGGGAAATGACAGCGGCCGCTTTGAAGACCGCTGGGTGCACCTGCTTGTCGACAGGGATTCGCACTGCGTGTTTACCAAGGGCATCAAGCGTTTATATCTCCCGGTTCGCCACGGTGAGGGGAAAATAGTGAGCAAGAATCCGAATGTTGCCCGAATGCTCGTGGAGAACCACCAGGCCGTGTTGAAATACGCCGTGCCCGATTCCGACACGCCCACGATGGAGTATCCTTTCAATCCGAATGGTTCGGAGTTGGCCATAGCGGGACTGTGTGACGCCACGGGCCGAGTATTCGGGTTGATGCCGCATCCGGAGTGTTTTGTCCACAGGACGACTCATCCGCGATGGACCCGAGAAGAACTGCCTGAAGAAGGGGCAGGGCTTGCCATATTCAAGAATGCTGCAGGATTCCTGCGGGAATCCTAACCGGCAGCGCTCTTTGGGATGAAGCAGTTTGCCTTCGCAGCCGCACGTAACCGGATGCCCACGGCTACGAATGTTTTTTTGTTGCTATTTTCCGGTCTTTGGAATAATATAATTAGCTGCTCTCCCGCCTTGGATTTTCATGAAAAACGATATTCCAAGACCGATTCACGCAGGGCTGCCTGCACGGTGAATAGTATCACAGGAGGTATACATGGCTCTGGACCCGACCAAGATGGCTGATTGGCAGATAGCTGAAGAGGCCGAAAAAACTATGAAAACGGTCCGCAACCTCGGTGCGGAACTGGGTCTTAAAGACGAGGAGCTTCTTCCTCACGGGCACTACGTAGCAAAAGTGGACTACAAGAAAGTCCTCAACAGACTCAAAGACCGACCCGACGGCAAGTACATCGACGTCACAGCCATCACTCCCACTCCTCTGGGTGAAGGCAAATCCACCAGCAGCATGGGATTGGTTGAAGGCCTCGGCAAGCGAGGCAAGAACGTAGTTGCGGCGATTCGTCAGCCTTCAGGCGGCCCCACCATGAATATCAAGGGTTCCGCTGCAGGCGGCGGTCTGGCTCAGTGCATACCTCTGACCCCGTTTTCTCTCGGGTTGACCGGCGACATCAATGCCATCATGAATGCGCACAATCTGGCCATGGTCGCCCTAACCGCCCGGATGCAGCACGAATTCAACTATGATGATGAAGAATGGGCAAAAAGAGGCATGCCCAGACTGGACGTCGATCCCAAGAACGTGGAATTCGGCTGGATCATGGACTTTTGCGCCCAGTCCCTTCGAAACATCATCATAGGCATCGGCGGCAAGATGGACGGCTTCATGATGCGGTCCACATTCGGGATTGCCGTGTCTTCGGAGATTATGGCCATTCTGGCTGTTTCCACGGATCTCAGGGACATGCGTGAGCGCATGGGGAAGATAGTGGTAGGTTACAGCAAGAAAGGCAAACCGGTTACCACGAAGGATCTGGAAGTCGACGGCGCCATGACTGCGTGGATGGTGGAAGCCATCAACCCGAACTTGCTCCAGAGCGTGGAGGGGCAGCCCGTTTTCGTTCATGCAGGTCCCTTTGCCAACATAGCCATCGGCCAGTCCTCGATCATCGCTGACAGGGTCGGCCTCAAGCTGGGCGACTATCACGTGACCGAATCCGGGTTCGGAGCAGACATCGGCTTCGAGAAATTCTGGAACCTGAAATGCCGATTCTCAGGTCTGAAACCCAACTGTGCAGTGATCGTTGCCACGATTCGGGCCCTGAAATGTCATGGCGGCGCACCCGTTCCCAAGCCCGGCCTGCCCATGCCGAAAGAGTACGAAGGCGAGAACGTCGGTTGGGTGGAAGAAGGCTGCAAGAACCTGATCCATCATATTGAGACCGTCAAGAAGGCAGGGATCAACCCCGTGGTGTGTATCAACTCTTTCTACACGGATACCAAGGCCGAGATCGCGGCGGTCAAGCGTCTCTCAGAGGCTGCAGGCGCTCGCGCGGCAGTTTCCGAACACTGGCTCAAGGGTGGCGATGGAGCCCTGGAATTCGCAGACGCGGTGGTCGATGCGTGCGAAGAGAAGAATGAATTCAAGTTCCTCTATGATTTGAGCCTGCCGCTGCGCCAGAGGATTGACCTTATAGCAAAAGAGGTGTACGGAGCGGACGGAGTGACATACACCGCCGAAGCCGAAGCCAAGGCGAAGAGAATGGAAGCGGATCCCGAACTCTCCAAACTCGGAACCTGCATGGTGAAAACACACCTGAGCCTTTCCCATGACCCGAACATCAAAGGCACGCCCAAGGGCTGGGTGCTTCCCATTAGAGACATCCTCACCTACAGGGGCGCCGGATTCGTGGTGCCAGTTGCAGGAGCCATTTCCCTCATGCCGGGAACAGGTTCCAACCCGGCCTTCCGCCGAGTCGACGTGGATGTGGAAACCGGAAAGGTCAAGGGCGTGTTCTAAGATCTCGTATGATAGAATTTCTTGATGGGTAAGGGCACTTCGTGTGCCCTTGCCTGTTCAATGCAATTATCGTCGACGTACTTTCCCTGCACGGCTTGCCTTGCAGGTTTTCTTTTTCGAACGCGAAGGAATCGGGAACTGCCCTATAGCAGTTCTCGAAAATCCTGTCGGATTCGTTTACAATTCTCCCCCTGTTCCTACGGTCCAATCATGTCATTGCGATGAGTGATACGGCTTCGCCCTCGCAATGACAGCCTTCCCATCTTGGGGCGTAATGAAAACCGACAGTACTTTTGAGAATCCCTCCATGCCATGCGGATTGCAAACAAAAAAGCGACAATAAAACCCAACAGTTGAGGCCATGTTGGTAAAACCTCCGGGACCCCATCGCGTATCCCGGAGGTTCGAGCCCCCATTCGCACCGGGGGGAGGAGCTGAAAGGGCTCGTTCCTAAATTAGTCATCTGATCATCAGGCGCAAGAAGTTGACCGTGAATAGCGATTGAACCGGTATGCAAAAACAGAGGTAGTCATACCAGTGCTTTCAAGAAATTTATCGCAATTCTCGAAAGTTCTGTCGGCTTCGTTCATGACTCTCCCCCGCATTCGAACGATCCAATTATGTCATTGCGAGGAGTGGAACGACCAAGCAATCTCTGTCTTGGTTAATTGGAGATTGCTACGGGCTTCGCCCTCGCAGTGACACTCTTCGAATCTTTTCGCGTATTCAAAACCGACACTATTCTTGAGAATGCCCCTGGATGGGGGTTCCGGCGAGTGCTCATACGGATTCGCTTTCTTACAGGTAATACCAATGCGCTGCCAGACAAGTGACGATGGATGAAGCCTGTCCTGGCGGGTCTCCGAAGCGAGTCAGGCCGCGCCGTTCGTAGCGGAGGAGATCTGGCAGGACAGGCCGTGAACCTTCAATGTTACTCTTTTGAAAGCGCATTGGTATAACTCGATTCCGGGCACAGGCTGGGGGCTCTCCTTCGCTGCGGACTACGCAGAGCCGTCTCATCACTTCGCTCAGGAGAGCCCCCAGCTCTGACATCTCATAACTCTTGTCGCGATTGCGTATAAAAGGTTTGAGGTGAGGTCCGGGGAGGAACTTCCTACAAGAAGCGCCTCACCGATTTCACGTATTTGAAAGCGCATTGGAACGGGTAGTAGCATCGGTCAATGGAGTGATTTTCCGTACGCTATAATTATTGCAGCTTGAATGATGCGCAGCGCATCCTGAATGGAAGCGTCGGGCAGCTCCGTTTCATCCTGCGGCATGCCTGATGCGTAGGTCTTGATCGCAGCTCCCTGCCTCGCCTGAACCAATTTGACAGAATATTGAAATTCGCTTCCTTCCAGGCTGATCGTGTATTGTGATCCCTCAGGGTCGATGCGGGGAATCAATCCGCTGACTTTCGCCCGCTCCAGTGCCGCCACAATCTTGTCAAACATGTCCTTGATATGAATATTCATGGGGTACTCCGATCAATTAGGCCTCATCCCTGAATGAGAGGCAGCCGTTTTTTCTGCCGGGAGCGACATCTGACACCTCAGTTCACGGAAAACTGCACATTCGCGAAGACGTTTCATGTGATATAGGGCCCCGTCTCTCCTTGCTCGTAGGAGCAGTATGCTCCAGCTTTGAAGACCCGTTATTTTGGCCGCCATTTCACGTGGGAACGAATAGGGCTCCGTTTGCGAAACAATAAAAACGAAAAAACCGGGGGAAACTTCTTTGGCGGAGCATCCCCCGGCAAACCTGTGGTCCGGCTCCCGCGCATCTGAACACGAGGCATTTCTCGCACGCAGTGCCTCGTGACTTGTCATTCTTGCAAGCAGGCCTGAATAAACCCCGATGCAGACAGGGCTGAAAAAGCTTGCCGGCCTGGGCTAGTACCCATATCCGCAGCCATACCACCCGGTGTAGTAGACCGGTGCGCAACTCCATCCGCCATAGCCGCCCCAACCGCCAATCCGGCCCCGTCGTCCGTATCCCATGCCGTAGCCGCCATATCCGCCATATCCTCCATAACCGCCCCAGCCTCCGACGTACGCCATGCCGTAACTGCCACAGCCCACACCGTATCCCATGCCGTAGCCTCCCCTGAAAAAAGCCTCGGAAGGGGTCGGTGCAGCTGCCATCGTTACCACTGCGAGGACCAAGAACATCACCAACAAGAGTTTCTTCATGTTTTCCCTCCAATATGGATAATAACAATTTGGGCGAGCAAGCTGCTCGCGTTTCCTTGCCCCCCAGGCCGTTTCATCAAATGAGGGACTGCATCGCGCGGGAAAAATTTCTCTAACAATTCCGTTTTTCCGGAGTTGCCCTCCGTATCATAACGGAACACACCCATTTCTTTGACTATGACATCACTCCCTTAAGCAAAGTTCCGAGATCGCGCCTCGCTCCATGAGTTGCCACCACACAATCGACTCAGGGAATAGTTTTCCGGCCCGGTCTGTTCCGCTCGTACAGAATGCGCAGGCCCTCCATGGTGAGGTCGTCATCAACGTCATCGACGAGCTTGGCTTCTGCGGCTATAACCCTGGCGAGACCTCCGGTCGCGATGACTTTGGGTCTGGTTCCCAATTCATCGAACATCCGCATCAGGATTCCGTCCACCAGGGATGCATAGCCGAAAACAATTCCTGACTGGATGGCGGAGGCGGTGTCCTTGGCAATGACGCGCTCCGGTGCGCTCAATTCGACCCGAAAAAGCTTGGAAGCCTGGTGAAACAAGGCTTCAGCGGCAATTTTCACTCCGGGAGCTATAGAGCCTCCTTCGTATTCTCCGGCTTTATTGATATAATCAAAAGTCGTGGCCGTGCCGAAATCCACTGCAATGAGATGACCTCCATATTTTTCATACGCCGCCACAGCATTTACGATCCGATCCGCGCCCACTTCCCGCGGGTTGTCGTACCGTATGGGCATGCCAGTTTTCATTCCCGGTCCGACAAAAAGAGGTGTCACCTTCAAGTGATGCCTGCACAACTCGTCAAGTGCTCCCACCAGAGGAGGAACCACACATGAAATGATGATGCCGCTGATTTCATGGGGTTCGAGTCCGTCCATAGCGGCGAGATTATGCAATTGCACGCGATATTCGTCTGCAGTGGCGTCCTCGACGGTGCGGATGCGCCAAAACCCGCGGCGTTCCTTTCCCTTGTACATGCCGATGACCGTATTGGTATTTCCCACGTCTATTGCAAGAAGCATGATCTGAGACCTCGTTTTCGGAGAAGGAAGTCTTCCCGTATTTCGCCGGCCGTACATCAGGTACGACAATACCCGACAACGGGCACCAAGCAAAGAAGATTCCCATGATCGCTTCCGTACTGCCATTTGACGCTCCGGGACAAAGCTCGGCATGAGATCTCGATACGACCGAAACGTTAAAATTATTGACTGAAATCATGTTCCAATGGTAATTTTATATGTCTGGAGCTGGTTTTGCTCGGAGCTGGATTGAGCACACGTCAGGGGCGTGTCCTACGGATTGGATTCATTCTTTGAGGCGGCCTGAACATGAACAAGCCTACTGGAATAGTGAAAGACGCATGTTACTTGAGACACGACATGGGTAGTTATCACCCGGAGTGCCCTCAGCGACTGGAAGTCATTTATTCGATGCTCGATGAATTGGGGCCTTTTCTGAACCTGATGGATATACCCATACGGCATGCACTGACCGACGAGATCACGGCCAACCATGATCCCAGATATGTTACGCTCATTGCAGCCACGGCAGGACGAGAGGACACCTTTCTGGACCCTGATACGTCGGCGTGCGCACATTCCTGGGACGCCGCCGCCCAGGCAGTGGGCGGACTTTTCAATCTGGTGGACTCTGTTGTGGAAGGTACGGTGCGCAACGGATTCGCGCTTGTCAGACCGCCCGGCCATCATGCGGAACGGCGACGGGCTATGGGATTCTGTTTTTTTAACAACGTCGCCCTTGCCGCGCATTACGCAATCAGGCAGCACGGAATGCAACGAGTGGCAATCGTGGATTGGGACCTTCACCATGGGAACGGGACACAGAATTCATTCTATGAAGATCCGCAGGTACTGTTTCTGTCCGTCCACCAGTATCCTCATTATCCGGGGACAGGTGGAGTGAGAGAGGTCGGGCACGGAGCAGGCGAGGGTTATACAGTCAACGTTCCGCTGTCTTCGGGCGCGGGCGACCTGGAATACCTCGCGGTATTTCACAATGTGGTGGCACCGATTATCGAAGCTTACAAACCGGAGTTGATTCTGGTGTCCGCCGGATTCGACGCGCATCGGAGCGATCCTCTGGGCGGAATGAGTGTCACCGAGGACGGATACGAGCATATGGTCCAGATATTGATGCATTTAGCCGCAGAATACTGTCGAGACAAGCTCGTATTGACGTTGGAAGGCGGATACAATCTTAATGCTCTTCGAGATTCGGTGAGTCGCCTGTTGACTAATCTGAGTTCGTACGACCCTGGCAAGGAAGCGGTCCCGACTCAGCCTGTCCTGGACACTTTCCCTCCGTCCTTTACGAACAGGCTGAAAGATGTCCTGAACACTCATCGCAAGTACTGGCCCAATCTCCCGACATTATAGCTCTGCACAACCTCGTTTGCTCCGGATTCTTTCCGTGAGTATACCGGTCCGTGCCTTTCCCTTCCCGCAATAGGATGTTGACAGCTGAGAAATGCTCGTGTGCGGAGAGGCGTATATCATTTCAGGGGAATGTCGCAACCTGAGAGGCTTGCGAGGTACTCTCCCACTTTCACTCCGAATACGGAAAAATACATGCACGGCATATTACTTGTAGACAAACCCGAAGGGGTTACTTCCAATGAAGTGGTTCGGCTGGTAAAGGCCCAGGTAAAGCCCGCGAAGGTAGGGCATTCGGGGACTCTGGACCCGGCCGCTTCAGGGCTCATGGTCATTCTTGTCGGCGCAGGCACACGGACCTTGGATTACCTGGACGAGAATCGTAAATGTTATCATATGATCATAAGACTCGGAGAAGAAACGGACACTGCAGATCGAGAAGGCAGGGTGATAAGCACCACCGACGCGTCCGGAATCGGCACGGAGCAGATTGAGGTGGTTCTTCGCGACCATACCGGAGTCCTGGACCAGATTCCTCCCCATTTTTCAGCCATCAAAAAAGGTGGAGTTCCGCTCTACAAGCTCGCGAGAAAAGGCATTTTCCCGGATCTCGCTCCTCGAAAAGTGGAAATTTTTTCCCTCATGCTCAAGAAATGGGAGCACCCGTTCCTTGAGTTGGTCATGACATGCTCGCGCGGAACCTATGCACGGGCCCTAGCCAGAGATGTGGGCAGGGATTTGAACGTGGGAGGACGCCTCGAAAGTCTGCGTCGAACCGAAAGCGGCAGATTTGTTTTGGACGATTCGGTGCACATGGACGAAATAGGTCAAGGAGGAGCAGGGTTCATCCGGGATCATTTGATGGGCATTCCTGAAGCCCTGACTCACATATCTGATTTTCAGGCGTTGCCCGGCGAAGTCAGAAAGCTCATGCGAGGATCACACGTGATATTGCCCAGGTCGAGATTTGCCGCGACCGGAACTGTCCCGGATGAGATACCTCGCCTGTATAAGATTGTTTCCGGAAAAGGTGGGCTCGTCATTCTCGTTCGTCCGGAACCTCGAGGTGCAGAGCTTGCCATCCGCCCCATCAAGGTGTTCAACACATGGCAAGAGGAATAGTGAGGCATTCGGAGCTTACTTCGGGGCCTATCCTCATGGAGACCAATGACCCGCACTTTTCTTTCTGGGATTCCCGACCGAATCGGGAACATCGGCACGTGACCAAAGAGGTGATTTGTACGTGGCTCCTTGTGCCATGACGCCCCAAAAAAGAGGTGCGCTACACCGATCCAGGCGCCTTCCCATTTGGAATACGATCAGGTTCTTGTCGTAAATACGGGTTATTAGTATATTTAGCTTTACATTTGGATGAAATTTGTGCGAAGATCGTTATCGGGGAGACGTGTTTTCTTTTGTTTCGAAAGGGTAAAGGAATGAGTCTGAGAGTAATCTTTAGTGCTTGTGCTCTGATTACCATCCTGTTCGTCAGCGCGAGCGACATCCCTGCGGCGACGGACAATCTTCCCCCGGAAATTCTGGGAACGGCACGGGAGACGCCCCTGGAAGCTTCATCCACTTGGGTGGTGGTCAACATGTTTACCGGCCGGTCTTCGCGGCAAGCAGTCCTGGTGAGGGATATTTTCGTAAGACTAGGGGCGGAAGGTCAGGGAATTGTCTTACCCTACAACGAGATCACCGTCGAAAATATGAAAAAGATTCGGCCTGCATTCCTCGCCCTAAGTCCGAATGGTGTGCCCTGGTGCAGGTACAGGGGACGCAACGGGGAGGAGCTTCAGAGTTTTTTTCGGGCCCTGAAAGTCATCATTCAGGAACTGGACGTGCCTGTTATGGGTATCTGCGGGGGACATCAGGCTCTGGCACTTGCTTTTGGAGGAAAAGTCGGACCGATTCGGGGCGGGGAAGACGATTGTTTCCCGTACGGTCACAACCCTACGGAACGGGGTCGCCATAACATATTCGTGGTGAACGACGATCCGCTCTTCCAGGACATGGGGAAGACACTGAATCTTGTTCAGAACCATTATGACGAAGTTAAGAAACTACCCTCAGGTTTCCTGTGTTTGGCTGAGAACAAACTCTGCCCGTATCAGATCATCAAGCACCCGACGAAACCTGCATACGGCGTGCAGGCCCACACGGAATACTACCTCAAGACCCGTCCTGACGGAGGGCTGCTTCTTCGCAATTTCCTTAACATCGCACGAAGCCACAACAAATTGATAAGAAACGATACGAATTCCGAGGCCGCTCGCAGGATAAGCACCCAAAAGAAGGATCACATGAAGAACAAGGAGCTGCCGTGAGAAAGTGGGGAAACCGGTAAGGACTTTGACCTCGCATTCCCCACTGGGGAATAATAGGGTACATCACTTTCGGTCACAGGGTCGCTCCGCATGAACGATTCTTCACATGCCGGCCATGTCCTCATCATAGAAGACGATCAGTACAAC
This sequence comes from Desulfomonilaceae bacterium, assembly GCA_035319325.1. Classification (GTDB taxonomy): domain Bacteria; phylum Desulfobacterota; class Desulfomonilia; order Desulfomonilales; family Desulfomonilaceae; genus DATHCX01. The sequence goes on along the minus strand of DATHCX010000268.1, from coordinate 15,481 downwards.
GGCCCATTTACCCAGCAGCTGCTGGAATCGGCCGGATTTCGCGCGGATCTGGCGCGTTCCGCCGAAGAGGGGCTGGCCAAACTCGAAAATGATGCCAGGGATTTGCCTGACGTCGTTCTCCTGGATCTCAACTTGCCTGGGATGGATGGTTTCGAACTGGCAGGAATCATAAAAAATCATGGTGAGTTTCAATATATTCCGGTCGTGATGTTCACCATTCACGATTCGTTGGAATTCAAAATAGAGGGACTGAACCGAGGGGCCGACGACTACGTCACGAAACCCTACCAGCCTGACGAATTGATTGCACGCGTCAATGCGATGTTGAGGATCAGAGGGCTGTACCAAAGTTTGCGACACGAAAGACAGGAAAATTCCCGACTGGCAAGGACCTTGGATGGTTCGGAACGCTTGGGCGATTTGTTGGGGCGATCGCCGCAAATGAGACGCATCTGCGAATTAATTCTCGATATTTCGGGCACCGACTCCCACGTGCTCATTCAGGGTGAATCCGGCACGGGCAAAGAAGTCCTGGCGCGAACCATCCATGATGAGAGCCCTCGCAACAAAGGGCCGTTCATCGTCGCAAATTGCTCCGCCTACGCTGAGACACTCCTGCATTCCGAGCTATTCGGACATGAAAAGGGGGCTTTTACGGGGGCTATTCGCCGCAAACTCGGCAGGTTCGAACAGGCAAATCATGGCACGATTTTCCTGGATGAAATCGGTGAAATCAGTCTCCCCACCCAGGTAATTCTTTTGCGTGTCATCCAGGACGGGGAATTCGAACGGGTAGGGGGAGAGGATACGCTTTCGACGAATGCCCGCATCGTGGCCGCAACGAATAGAGATCTCAAAAAGGCCATGGCACAGGGAATCTTTCGCGAAGACCTGTACTGGAGATTGAATGTCATTGCGATACACGTGCCTTCGTTGAGGGAAAGGAAGGAAGACATACCTCAACTGGTGTCCAATTTTATCAGCCGCTATAATGAACACTTGGGAAAAGACATCCGCACTCTGTCGAGCGAGGCCATGGATCTGATATTTAGACATCATTGGCCTGGAAACGTCCGGGAACTTGAGAATGCCATGGAACGATCCATGATCCTGACAAAAAGTGACGTGGTCCAGGTCGAAGATCTGCCTCCGGAGATTCGTTTTCAGGATCAACTAGGAGGAGATCCCACCGCCAATCTGGATCGGATGGAACGAGACCATATTCGCTCTGTCATGGAAAAATGCGGATGGAACAAGTTTCAGGCCGCCAGAATGATGGGAATAAGCCGGAGCACGCTTTACAGCAAGCTGAAGAAGCATGGACTGGCAGCTCCTGAATGACGAGCGGGTGTGCCGCAAAGCCGATGATGCGGATAGACAGAGATGAGAGAACAGGATCGGATCAGAATCGAATTCTTCACGGGCGTGGTTCGTTGGAAAGCCGAAGATGTGAAGGCGTCATGGGCTGAACGTGAAAATAGCTTTTGGATGTTACTGGGAGGCAGTGAGGATGTGGCTCGTGACGTGCAGATTCCGCATATTATTGACTGCGAGCGCGTCGCGACGCTGGATCTTCCTGATATCGATGGAGAAAGCGTAGATGTGATCGTTACGAATCTCTTGACGGGTGGCTACCTGGACAAACCCGGAGTGAAAAACAGTGGGGAAGCGGTTTTGTTTGTGATGGTCAATGAGGCTCTTCAATTACTGGATGAGATTGCTGGGAAACTGAAGCGTCATAATGTGAACGCCGATACAGCTTGCCGTCAGCCCCGCCGTTGAAACAGGTGCGGAGCTCTGTTTTTGGGATTTTGCTTGACAGCTAGTCATGTGCTTGTTAATCTTGACGGATGCATCGATATTCGGTGAACTGGGAGATCTGCTCGAACGGGCGGGTAGCTCAGCGGGAGAGCACCGGCCTTACAAGCCGGGGGTCACAGGTTCAAATCCTGTTCCGCCTACCAGGTTGCGCCGAATGCGGATACAACGGGGGCGTAGTTCAGTTGGTTAGAACGCCGGCCTGTCACGCCGGAGGTCGCGAGTTCGAGTCTCGTCGCTCCCGCCACGATTTCAAGCACTTACGCAAGTGCTGACAAACTGCCGATATAAATTTGGGACTTTTTGTCCCTCTTTTGTCCCTGTTTTTTCTGACCGTCGATCCTGGTAGTTCGCGCTACCAGGATTTTTGTTTTTCCGTGATCGAACGTCATGGCGTCGATAACCCTCACCAAATGCTCATCGCTGGCTTGTCCATAACGGGCGTGGACATCCCCGCGTTTCGCGTTTTGGTGCTTCCGAGAGGTATGGCCCATAATCGCCCTGCGAATTTCTTCGTCCATACCTGATTCGAGGGCGTTAATTTTCCACACGTGTCGGATATCATGGACCGTGGGGCCTGGGACGAGTCCTTTCTCACGGACTGCATTTACCCAAGGTTTTCTAAGAGAATCCTCGGAGGGTGGCCGCTCTCCGTCAATAAGGAACACCATGCCTTCGGGATCTTGCCTATCTCCAACGGCCTGCCGCAAGATCGGGATCACGGCCAGACATATGGGTACACGCTTCGCCTTGCCCTCCTTGGTTTGGTCCCTGGTCAGTCGGATGATTCGCGCATCCCAGTCTATGTTCCCTATTTTCATGCCCAACGCCTCTCCTCGGCGCATGCCCGTGTAAAAGAGGGTCAGAACGATGGGCTGCTCCCACCGAGGAAGTTTGGCTACAATCTCCATGAAGTCGGCCTTGCTTATGTACACTTCTCGTTCGCCATCCTCGTCCGATGGAGCATTTACCATGCTGGCCGGATTATCGGACACGACACGGTGCTGAATAAGGATCTTGAACATTAGACTCAGGGCGGCTTTCTCCTTTCCTATCGTGCTGCCCTTGGCTCCTTCAGACTGCCTGAAGGCAATGTATTTTTTGATTTCTGGAATCCAGATCTCATCGACTCTGCAGTCGTCATGGAAGAAGTCCCTGATATGAGCAAAGGCGTAAACGTGTCTCTCCCGATTTGGATTCTTACGAACCTCTGGATCAGAGAGGGTCATCTTGATTGCATCCACTAAAACTAGCTCCTGGAGCTTTTTATGGGGCTTAACCGCCTCGACGACCAAGCCAGGTAGAGTATCCCAGCCGCGATTCTCAAAAATCCTTAAGCATACGTCCCTTTCAACGGGATCCAGATGATGGGCGTCCCCGATCCGAACGGCACGCTTTATGGCCTCACCTATGGTTTCGGCCTCTTTTTTTGTACGAGCTGGCGTCGGAGCCCCCACCTCTACATCGTAGAGCGAGAGCTTCAGATGCCATTTCTTGCCTCTTCGCCTCACCATTCGCGCATCTCCTGTATAAGCTCTCTCAGCCGATGCGCTTTTGAAACCTCAGCTTTCTTGGGTTCTTTCTTTGAACCTTGTTTATCACCCCCTTTATCTGGTTTGCCCGATCTTACGGACGGCACACTCCTTGTGTCAACTATCCTTTGGCCTTTCCCCGGCTTTGAAGTCCAACGATTATTGTTCCAGAAATTGTCCAGATCCTCAGGGCGGAACATCCGTTTGTTTCCTACCCAGTGGAACCCTAAGTCGCCGTCCTTACACAAGTCGTGAATCTTCTTTGTTCCGCATCCGATAATCATGGCGACCGCAGAGACATTGAGAGAGGGGATTATTCCAAATTCACGGGTGTCCTTTGCCATCTGAGCCTTTTCGGCTGCAGGCCCGAGTACCCGAATCCCAGCGCGCGGGGCAACAGGAGTCTCCACAGAGTCGGAGATAATTTTTGTTGCCTGAGTAATCACTGTAAAATCCCTCCCTCAATCTTCACGCCGATCAGTCACCGGCGTCCCTTTTGCGATCCGTCACGAAAAAACCCGCCAAGCCTTGCGGCTGGACGGGTCCATGCACGCTTTAGCTCGTATTTCTAATGCGCCCAGCAAGCTGTGTGCTTCAAATCGGCGCAAGGTCTATTTCTTGTTACAGGGTGGATTCCAATTAGTCTCGGTAATCCAGCCCTTTTCTGTTCAGTCCTTCTCCCTATTTGCTTTTCTTACGTCCTGATCCGGGTGCCGCTTCCGCCTTGCTCGTGTCTATGATTGCCGCCCCCAGATCCTTATCCCAATCGAGAGGCAGCCTCACAGTGCCTTTGTCCTTTTCCCATCCAAGCTTGCTGAGGAGCATCCTGATCGAGAGGGTGCGCGTATTTTCACTTGGCGTATCCAACTTCCGGGCTCCCTGTACGTCGGCCTCACAAGGCTGAATCCAAAACAGATGGGGACGTTCATCGTCCCAAAGGACCAGGACATGATCAATGTCCTGTCCATAGGCTTTCCTCATGTCCTCGTAAGCCTTTTTGTATAATAAGAGACGGTTCAGCTTCGGATTGATGCTGACGTATGTGTCCCCTCTGTGACGATGCTTGTCATCTATCAAAACCTGAATCGCCATGTTCCGTCTCCTTCGGTTTCTTCCGTATCTCCCATCATGTCAATCAACATATCATACCTGCCGCACCTATGTCAAGAACTATTTTACTTGTAGCACCAATTTGTTGTTCACCCTTGACGCTGCGAAAAGGTATCGACATGGTTTTACAATAGAAATGACTTTTCCGGGTTCGAAAGTTTTTTTCAAGCTGCGCCATCTACAGAGGAAGAGCAAAAAGCGCTTGGCTAATATAGCTCTTATGATCGCAGGGACGAGGTAATCTAGCATCATCATGGGAGCGAACAGCCTTGATAATTAGCAACAGCACCTCTATTACCTATGGTATGACCTGCCCCGGTACGCCTTTGCGCAGTGTCTTGCCATCATGGATTGGAGGAGTCAGCCATGAGGTCTTCCAATCTTTTAGCAATTTTCTCCACATGGCGAAAACTGGTAATATGGAATAAGGTTTCAGGCGACACCGACCAGCCCCGCTTCTTTGAAAGGAGAGCGAACATGGTAAGGATTTTTCTCTTCCTTGCTGCCTTTTTCCTACTCGTTTCCTCAGTATTTGGAGAAACCGTGAGTGTGAGAGACCGTAGCGGCAAACTGATCAGGACCGAAAAAGCGGATGGGGACACCACTGCCGTTCGGGACCCTCAGGGCAAGCTTATCGAGAAGCGCGTCAGGCGAGGGAATCGCATTGAGATTCGAGACCCAAGTGGACGGTTGCTCAGGACAGAAACGATTCGCTGAGCTGTCCGAGTCTTTTTCCCCTCGCTTCGAATTCCCTCTTGACTACCAGTCAAAATGCTTATAAACATATTAGTACGCTACGGAGGAGGTGCGCTATGGTTGCGGGATTTGGAGCCAAGGTGGTCAAAGATATAACCGGGGTCTCCCGGATGCAGCTCCAACACTGGGACAGAACAGGAATCGTTCGGCCCTCGATAAAGATCGGAGCAGGAAAAGGATCGAGAAGAGAATACTCGTTCAAGGATCTGGTCCAGCTCAAGGTGGCAAAACGGCTTCGGGACGAAGGAATCAGCCTCCAGAAGATCCGGAAGGCTCTGGAATATCTGAGAAAGAATTTCCCGGACGTAAAGGCCCCTTTGGCTGAACTCCGTTTCCTTACCAATGGCGTTGACCTCTTCGTTTTGACGATGGAGCCCCAGGTCATCCTCGATGCCTTGAGAGGACAATTCATTTTCTCTTTCGCTCTCGGCGAGCTTATCGATGGACTCAAGGGCTCGATCAAGAATCTGGAGATTCCGAGGGAAGAGAAGGTGTTTGTAGGCGAAAGAGAGTTCACGGCTGTATTGAAGCCGGATTTAGAGGACGGAGGTTACACCATAACCTGTAACGAGATCCCAGCAGCAATTTCTCAGGGAGAGACGATTCAGGAAGCCCTGGACAATCTCGTGGATGCCATCGAGCTTTGCTTGGAGGCTGAGGCGGAAATGAGGAACAACAGAGTCCAGGCAAGATGAATCTCACCGCCAAGCAGTTGAGGAAGGTGGCCCTTAAACTCGGCTACCGGATCAAGGAAGGAAAGAAGCACCTACTGGTTTATGGTGAATTAGGGCTGGTGACGACTATCCCCAGGGGGCGCATAAAGCCGGGGACCCTGGCAGCAATACTCGCACAAATGGGAATCAGCAAAGATGAACTGGCTAACTTACTCTGATCAGAGGACCTTCCCGTGGATTCCTCCGCCGACGACAATCGGGCAAAGGTTTCAAATTTTCTTGGACCGCCTTGGGCTCACATGGGCTCAGCGACTGGACGGGTACGTGAAGATTGCAGGAGTTACATCCTCTCTGAACAGGCACTATTATGGTGTTACGGCATCTTTTTCCAACAGTCTCTTCGTAGGATCGTGGGGGAAAGGCACGGAGATACGTCCTCCCAGGGACATAGATCTCCTCTTTATTCTTCCTGATATCGTCTATTACCGATACCAACGGGTGAGCTGGAACCGTCAGTCGAGACTCCTCCAAGATGTGAAAAGCGTCTTGGAGAAAACTTATAGCAGGACCCAGTTGCGGGGTGATGGTCAAGTCGTAGTCGTGCCATTTGATTCTTATGGGATAGAGCTGGTTCCCGCCTTTGCGCTGAGAGACGGCAGATTTCTCATCTGCAATACTCATTCGGGTGGGAGTTACAAGATCATCGATCCCGTCACTGAAATCCAGAGCATTGAACAGTCGAACAGCGGCACTAGCGGAAACACACGGGACCTGATCCGAATGATTAAGCGGTGGCAAGAATACTGTAACGTGCCGCTGAAGTCATTCTGGATTGAGCTTCTGTGCAAGGAATTTCTGGAAACTTGGGTGCATGCGGGCAAGGGGTATATCTGGTATGACTGGATGGTCCGAGACTTCCTTGCTCACATTATTACTCGTCCATTCGCATGGATGTTTGCCCCCGGTACACGGGAATTCGTATTCTTTGGAGAAGCATGGAAGAGCAAGGCGTTCACCGCTTACTGGAGAGCCGAGAGAGCCTGCAATTATGATTATCGCAAGTTGTCAGTGTCGGCAGCGGAAGAGTGGCAACGGGTCTTTGGATCCGATTTCCCGGCAGTGTGGTGACCGATGCCTTCAAAAAGCGTAGAATTAGCACTAGAATGTCAGAGGTTATCGGAGAGCTGCCTCTATACCTCAACCTCTCTTTTCATCTGGCTCAAGTTTCTCCGAGCGACCAAAGTTGCTTTCATTGCAGTTCCTCTGCTGTTGGGGGCCTTCGCTGGATGGAAGTTCCTAACAAGTTTCGATGCGCAGTGGGTGAGAGTTGCCACTGCACTCAGCGCGTTCATAGCGGGCTTACTTCCCTCCATATACTCGGCCCTCAAAATCGACGATCATATTGAAGAATGTCGGCATTTGGCAGGAGAGTTCAAGAATCTTCAGGACCGATTACGGCAAGCTGCGCTGGTATCATCCAAGAAGCCCTTTTCAGAATTCCAAGAAGATGTCAAGCCGGTTATGGAAAGGCTTGAGAAAGCCAGAAGCCGCAGTGTTACCGCCCCTGAGTGGTGCTTCCGCAGGGCTAAGACAAAAATCAAATCCGGTGATTACGTGTTCGATATTGACGTGAAATCGATAGATCTTGAGAATGAGTAGTGAAGTCAGTGCGCCAGTATGCAACAGTTCGCTATTCGCTTTCTGAAACTACCTCGAATGAGGTCACCTGCCAGTCTTCAGAGCGGAGGGTTGCGAGAGTTTCGACGCTTGCCTTGTCCATCAAGATGGCTGAGAAGTAATCAGTGACGATTTCCTGTGACCCCATGACATACGGTTCTGCCCTCGATCTTTCATGCTCCATCAAGTCGATTCCCAAGACTGAGCACTGGAATTCACCTACTAGAGTAGCGAGGAGACGCACTAAGAGGTCGCCATTTGGCAACTTTCGGGCTTCAACCAGCTCAACGGAGCTGACCTCATCAACGCCTATTATCTCTGGATCTTCAAAACCATCCGGTACTCGAAGGGGTCGTGTAGAAACTGTGTCGCCTCGCTCCAAGGCGTCAACGATTCCCTCTTTTATCACGAGAGCCCAGTTGATACGGCTCTCATCCCCCCTCTTGAGGTCTTCTTCAACTTCTAGTAGCGGAACTATATGACAGTCATTGAATGCCGCCAAGCTCGTATGAAAGTGTATGCGGCTCGCATCGATTCCTCGATCCTCCAAATCGGCAATCAAATCAGGATGAAGTGACCTGGGGTGTGGCTTATCTCCTGCCTTGTCAGCAAAATCATTCGTGTTTTCGGTCACGAATGCGAGTGTGTCATCGTCGCTGTCCAAGCGGTCTAGGATTAACTCCCAGATCAGTGCATCCCGGTATCCCCGCCCCTTCTCGTCAAATGGTTTTCGTTTTTTCACCGCTCGTTCAATTAAAGTAGAGTGGCTCAATGAATCGGGGTCCAACATCTCCCCGTTGAGATAGTTCAATTTCGATTGAAAATAGTCTTCATATTGCTGGCACAACTCGTCGATCTCTTTTTCTTTGAGCGATTTAACCAGGCCCATTTCCCGCAGCAACACGATATCCTTCGCTGTGTCTTTCAGTTTCTTGTTCTCGGATTGCAGGAATTCTCGATACTTGTTTACCACTTCAAGGGCGACCAGCGATGGTTCCAAGAGAGAAATTTCAAAAGATTCTGCACCATCAAACAATACTTGGAAGCTGGTGCTCGCCATTTTGAAATCGCGTATGAAGATGTTCGAATCTAATAATACTTTCATCAAGAATGCTCTTTCCCGAGGGCTGGCCCTCATGCGCTTCTAACGTACAGATACCCCAACGATGGAAAAGGAACTCAACTTCCAGAAGGTTCCTGTCTCCAAGCCAGCGTGTATTCTGAGCCTCCAGCATGTCACGTGAGTGCCCGAAGCTTCGCCACTACTTTTTCGATTTCTCCTTTGGGATTGAGCCACCAGTTCGGAGACCAAATTCGATGAATTTTCCAGCCGTACCTTTCGAGGATGTCCTGACGCCAAATATCCCGGAACCGTGCAGTCCTGCTGTAATGGTAAGATTTCCCGTCGCACTCGATTCCCAACAGATAACCGGATGAATCAGTCTTTCGAACAGCTAGGTCAATCCTGAATCCTTTGCAACCGACCTGAGAGTCCAAAGTAAGGTGTCGGAGATCTTCCTGTTGCTGGAACGTCTTCTCAATATAGTCCTTGACTTCGATTTCGAACTCGCTTTCGGGTTCGCCTTTTTCGCCTGCTTCTACCTCAAATTCTTGAAGTTTCCTTGCCCGGTCGAGAATGAGTTTGGCTTCATTCGCATTTCCATCGGAAACAGCCTGCGCGTACCTAATATACAACTGCAAATAGTCTCTGCCCGAATATTGTTCCCCAGGAGTCAAAGAGTCGTGGAATACTCTCGGCGAGATATCATTGATAGGCAGCGAAGTGATTACTATTTTTTGGGATCGGGACCGAGTAATGGCGACGTTGAGTCGTCGTTCCCCGCCCTGAAAATTTATCGGACCAAAGTATCTGTGGAAACGACCGTCTGGTTTGCGAGCGAAGGTTGTGGAGAAAATCATGACCTCCCGTTCGTCTCCCTGAACGTTTTCCAGGTTTTTGACGAACAAGCCAACGTCTTCTTCTCCATCTCTTCTCTGGCGTTGTTGCTCGTAAACGATCCGAAACTCCTTGCACTGATCGGCGTATTCATCCAGTTTTGTCTCAATCAACTCAGACTGAGGTTGATTGAAAGTCACCACTCCTATCGTGGGCGGTGTGCCCGGTTTCCGAAAGATTGCATCTAGTATTTCAACAACCTTTTCGGCTTCACTCTCATTGGTCTTATCGGAATACACGGCGTCTGGAAGGGAAACTAGCCTTATGGGACAATCGCTATCGCCATCACGATCCCATGCCGCTGGTGGAGCTTGCAACTCTCCGCCATAGAAGGCATGGTTAGAAAACTCGATCAGCTCGGGCCACGTCGAGCGATAATGGATTTTGAGTTTTCTCCTGGGAAGCAAGGGCTTGGAAGCCTCTAGCAAGTCTTCCACCCCTTCTGCCAATTCCTTACCCAAATCTCTCATCGCATTTTCGATTGCCGTGTCGCCATCGAGATTCTCGGCTTGTGTAAATTTGTCCTCCTTTTCGGCTTCGAGTTCTTCCCAATCCAAGACAGAGTGAAAGAAAGAAGTTGGAGGAAGCTGCTTTTCGTCTCCAGCGACCACGACTCGTCTGCTTCTGAATATCGAAGGAATGGCTTGTTCAACGGGACACTGGGAGGCTTCGTCAAAAACTACCAGATCGAAGTAATTTCGCTTCAAAGGAAAGATGCGGCTTGCTGTATTAGGATTCATCATCCAGCAAGGAACCAAGTTAAACAAACCCAGCGGTTCCCCTAATTCCACGACTTCCCGAAGACGCTTGCTCCCTTTTCCTGCAACTGCAAGTAACGGTCCCCATTTGGAGGAAACGATCTTCTTGCGTTTTTGATACAGCCTAGCTCGAATGGCGGGAACCACGGACAATATCTTTCGCTCGAGGAGGGCCTGCAATCGTTTCTTGTCTTCCTCATAAGAATTTGGCGTCATTTGTCGAAGGATAGGGGAACGATCTTTGATTTCCTTCTCCCAGGTTAGATAAGCACTTACCAAACACAAGTCCAACCACTTTGAAGGATGTGTTTCTATTTCGCTGGACGAGTCAGCCTCAGATTGATTTCTGTATCTCTCCTCTAGTATCTCCAGGACCTGGACACCCAACGGATCCATGAAACACTTGGCATTCCGCAGGCTCAAGACCTCCGTAAGTGTGTGGAGTCTGTCACGCAGGGCTGATGCCTGAGTGTCCACAGAAAGTCCTTCAGACATCCTTTGTCGCAGGGCGTCGATGTAGGATTCATTTAACCACTGCCGCAGGATTTGAAGATTCTTCGACAGGGCTTCTACGGTCTTAGCCCGCCCCAATCCAATTTTGAGAGATTTGATAGAGGATTTCACGTCCTCACGAGCACCTCTGCATAGGGAGCCCCAAGCCTTCTTCGCCCAAGAGAATTCCTCCTCTTTGTCTTCCAACCAAGTGTAAAGTGTAAGGGCCGCTTTCTTATCCACGAGAATCGCCGGTAGCTCTGCAGGAGCAAGTCTTAGAAGATCCTCTGCTCCCTCCCCAAAAACTTCATTCAGAATACTCTTCTTTTCCATATCCTTGAGCTTAGCCTGAAGATAAGGGACGAGTGCATCCAGTCTTTCAAAGGAGAATTTCTCTCCCAAGCTGTTGAAAACAGGTCTCAGCTTGAATTCCAGCCCAGCAAATTTGTTCGAAAACGACCGCCACCATTTTTTCCGGTAATAGATTATTTCTGGTGCCACCAGCAAGAATGAAGCCAGTTCCTCTTTGGAAAAATTTCCCAAAGCTCCATCCAATTTCTGGTCCACTGCCATGTCCTTGGCTTCCAAACAGACACGGATTGCTTCGTCCAATCGCTGTTTGGTTTTCTCATCGCGAACCGTTCCTGTAGCAGCCATTCGCTTCGCCCAAGCAAGCAAATGATCCAACATGTGTTCTATCTTGAGTTTTTCGGCTACGACTCCCCACTGTTCCTCTAGCCCCTGTAAGAAGTCTTCCCTGTGAACATCTATGACGCAACCAGTCCCGTGCTTTTGGACAAAATCGAGGTGCTTCCGGTCAAGAGTCTTCAACTTCAACAATGTCTCACTGATCGTATCCATTTGAAAAGGATCGAGATCGAGGTCGCTTCTTGAATTTACCCACGGATTGTTTAGAGGATCAGCTACAAGCCAGTGCTTTTGAACAGTTTCGACTTGTTTCGCTAAATCATCCAGCCCCTTGTTATCTAAGCCTCCGATGATTTCGCGTAACTCATTTACGGGTTTAATTCCCGGCTTTCTATCTCGTATACTCTGTATTCGGGTTATGACTTCCCTGTAAGAGAGCCCAATCTTCAAATCCTTGCCAAAAAGAGCTACATGATAACTGTCCAATTTGTTTTCTAATTCGGTAATCTGCTGGGAAAGCGATTCATGTTCACTATCGTCGCCCGGCTTCTTCTTGCTAAGAATGCCCTTTATCTGCTGAATGGCAGTCTTTCGGTCGGACTCTGCATCGTGAATACAAAGATAGCAATCTTGCAGTCCTACAGCATTCAGCCGTTTTGCTACCACGTCCAAAGCGGCCCGTTTCTGGCACAGTATCAATGTGCGCTCATTGTGAGCTAGAGCATCTGCCACAATGTTCACAATCGTTTGAGATTTCCCGGTTCCAGGGGGACCATCAATGACACAGCCGGGGACCTGCTTGGATTGCCATATAGCCTGCTCCTGTGTGTAATCTGTGGGACGGACCAAGAACTGTTCCCCCTCAGAAGGGGTGAGGCTCTGCTGGTGATGAAACGGCGTCCCAGTGAGGAAGTTCGTGACAGGATTATCGTCCAGGGAGCCTTCAAGACTGGATTTGCCGATTCTGTCCAGATCCTGCATCAATTCCTGGTTATGCCATTGCACCACCCCGATTAGTGCAGAATTGAAGAAGCGGAACGGATCCCCATCTTTGAGATCCTTCTTCTGAGGAACGGATTCCAGAGGCCCTGAGATGTCGATGCCGTTCCCGCCAAGCTTTAAGAAGAGGGTCGATATGCGTTCTTGAAACTTGCCTGCAGTCGCATGAACGAGGTCATCGAGGGACTCGTCGTCGATGGTCATAGAAAAGGTTTTAGCCATCCAGACAGTAAGAGCTCTGTTGAACAACGGCTCAGCGGAAACTCGATCTCTAGCTATTTTGACGGTTCCGTAGCCTTCGCTTCCTGTGGAGATCGTGACAGGCCACAGGTAAACAGGGCTCAGAATGTCGTCAAGTTCGCCCCCTTCGGAGGTTGATGACCGGATATAGACGACTGGATAAAGAATCCAAAGAGACCGGAACCCGGTTTCTCTGAAGATGAAAGATGCTTTCTTTTCCAAGGACATCCTTGCAATAGCGTAAAGCCTCTCCCTAAGATTCCTGTCAGGCTTTGATTCCGGCTGGAGAAGATTTAGGTCAATGACGGCTTCGTGGGGAGATTCGAAAAGGAGTTTGGCAAGGATTTCTTCCGATGACAGACTGGCCGAGGCAAAGCGGGTGAGATCAAATCGGGAAGTGGTTTTCGGACCGGGAGCCACGTTCAACAGCGCACTTCTTCCCAGAGAAGCATTCAACCGTTTGATATACCTATCAATCGTCCGACGCATTTGAACTCGTCCCCTACGTGAGGTGACCGCTTGTTTCAAGCTGCTGAAATGCTCTGCCCTCGTGGCTTCATCTTTATAGGGAAGGCAGAAGGGTTTCCTGTTCGAGTCAATATGTGTTTGGACAAAATTACGGTGCTAAGCGGGCTAATCTTAGCATAACTGGCTGTAATTGGACCAGGCTTATTATCAAGATGATCGGTGCTACAGCGATGAAGATTGGATGAATGACTGTCAGGATAGCTTCAGCAGTTTCTCCGACTCTTGCTCTTGAACGAATTTCGCAAAATTACTTTTCGGATAGTGGAGATTACGAAACCCATTGTAATCATCGTCCATCACAATTTGGCATGGCTTGCGTGTTTGGAGTCCGGTTCCGGGAGTAGTGCCGACGTCATCATCGATTCAGAACAAGCACTCGTTGCTTTTCCACAGCTCGAACAGATATGATCTCCCGCGGCGGTCTCTTAGGCCATCCAATGCGAATGATCAATGCTGGTCTGACATCGGGATTGATATACTGTGCGATTAGTCTTTTGTCGTTCGTTCCGATTAGGTCATTTCCCAGGAGGTCTATCACCTGATTTGAGTTCATTAACCCAGGAAAAATACCTGATTTGAGGCAAGTTGAGATTTCAGCAATAGACATTCCTGCACATAGCTGCCAGTAGAAAGGCTCCAAGAAGCGACGCTCCTTGTCCGAATATTTATACAGGATCAAACTGAGGTATTCTGTATGGGCTGGCAGGACCTTTTTCTGATTTGGCGTGAGATCTCCCCAGGCAGAACCCTGTTTTCCGAGAACTCGCTTATTTATTTTGGCTTGGCACATCAATCCTCTCTGGAACTCATCATCGATCACGAAGTGGTCCTCGTCATCCCTAAAAACATTTGGGCGCACCAACACCACTCCCATGTCCCCGCCCGTCTTCGCTTCAATCTGGCGCGGATGTCTAGTGATAATCGCTGTAATACCCTCAGCTATTTGGCCCAAGTTGCCGAAATCCGATTCATCAGGGAAGGCTGTAAGAAGGTCCTGAAGAAAAGCCTCGCGCACTCTCCCAAACTTGGTCGCCTCGTCAGCGGATTTCCGCAGTTCGCCTATGAACAGGCTTGTAATGAACTCCTCGTCGGCGTCAAAATGGCGATCTGCAAGCAAACCCCGCGTTGCCAATTCTGCACTATGCCAGCACTGACCTATTAGTTCCGTCACGGCAGCGATATTCATCACCATTTTGAGGCGACCTCTCGGTTTCGTAGATGTTTGAACGATCTCGCCAGATGTATGAATGGCCTAGCCTTTGATGGCACTGCGACGGCCGTCTTCCGTGACAAACAGAATCCCGCGCCAATCGCGCACCGTGGAATTAAACTTCGAGCATGTTCCATCTGGTTGCGATGCCCAGCAGAGCTTGGTTCCGATCCCCCCTGGTGGTGATTAGGACGGCCTCCAACAACCTCCGTTCGGCAAAAAGTTCCTTGATTTCAGGCACCGGAGTGTTTCTCCCTACAAACAGGACGTCCTCTCTGTTCTCTTCTTCTCCAAGAACTTCGGCCACCGTGGCCTCGTTGAAGTCCACGAGTTCGAACTGCTCTGTGACGTGGCGAGCAAGCCACCTTGTGATTCCGTTTTCGGTGAGGAGTCCGTGAAAACCGTTCTCTCCGTACACGGGGAATTGAGAATAATCGAATTTCTTGACCAATTTCAGTACCTGTTTCAGAGAATCCTCCGGTCGAACCTTTTCAACCGGGCGTTGAAATGTGGGAATTGCCAGAGGCGGTTGAGTCAATCTTCTGTGAAACTGTTCGAATTGTTCAACCGTGAGGGGAGTTGGGACAGCCACGTACTCTACCGCGTCTGTAAAATCATGTGCCAATCCATTTCGAAGATACCCCATTCTCTCAAGGTATGCGGCATCGTTCCATCGTAAGAGCCTCCTGTCCCTGCATAGTCGCACCACACAAGCAAACCCGTCTGTTACGTTCGATCTCGAAATATCTACGATGTACTCGTTTAGGGCGTTGTATGTGGCTTCAAACCTTCTTATTAGCAAGAGTTCTTCAGGCGTGACTCCGTGGGCTATTGGAGGCTGTGGTGGTCTAGCCATATGACTGTGATCCTCCCGGAAGATTTTACTGCATCCCGATTTATACGCTTTGCGCTCGTTTGTTGCCTGCCTTTTCGGGGGCTTGTTGATCGACGACAATTACACTTGAGCGTCAGCGACAATTACACTTGTGCATCCATCAGGGTGTAGTTGTCTGGTAGAGATGCCCGGAAGAATTCACTGGGAGGGGCATCTGGTGCAGACAACGGACGCTCAAGTGAGGAAG
>DATHCX010000267.1:0-5759 GCA_035319325.1 Desulfomonilaceae bacterium | reverse complement strand
CGGTTCTCAAGCGCACGTTTGCACTTACAGTGCAATCGTTTGCATCTCATGATGCTTACCTCCTTTCCGACCACGGACTTTTTCTACGGAGCCGTGGTCGTCGTCGTTCGGGCCATTTGTAGCGCTCTCAAAGTTGGATATCAAGGAAATTATTTCGCACCCGAGTAATTTTTTCACACCAATACTTTATCTCTGTAATACCGGATAGTTAGTAAAACGAAGTGGGCACGTTCCGATTTCAGGATGAGAAAATATCAAATCGACCACTACCAAAATTCTGTTCAGAACGGACTGCCTGAGTGCCGTCCAAGGCTGGATCATACAAAAGAAATGGGAGGTCATGACTATGACCTCCCACACAGTTCGTCGTCTCTCATTCAAATTGTAGTTTTTGCGCTTTTTGCTTCTCAACTTTGCGTAATCCCTACACCAGTTCTTGGTGTCACCCGCAATTTTCAGTGAGAAACTTTCTTATATGGCCCGCGCCGGTGATAACCTCCCTGCTGTCCGACACCAGGATCGGCAACTGTTTCTCCGAGAGGGACACGCATTCGTAGTAGGCCAGCATGGCAAGGGCTTCCGGATCTTCGCCCAGTGTCAGCACTTGCAGGTTTTCCATCCGGGAAAGATCGACGCGGCTCTTGATCCAGTCGCACTTTCCGCACCCTTCTTTGGTGAAAAGATATGTCATGACCATAACCTCCTGAAATCGAACCAAACCAAATCACATGAAAGAATCAAAAAACATCAATATACGAGAAGTCGTACGGACTTCCTGAAGGCGCAGGGAGACACTCCTCGGACAGATTCCCCCCTGCGCTATCATCGTCAAATCACGTTTCTGAACCTGTCCTTGAGTTCCCCGCGCTTGCCTTTATTCCAGCTCGACACTTTGGTGAAGTAACCGGTGATGCGGGTGATCTGCTCCACCTGTTCGGAATGACAATACAGGCACGCGTCGTGGAGCCCCCGGGTGGTGCGGCCGCACGAAACGCAGGTGGTGAGCTCGGGTGAAAATGCCACCTGGTCGTTCTGGGTCATCCTGAAGGTCTTCACCACGAAATTCGCAAGGGATTCCGCACCAGGGCGACTTTCCCCCAGCCAGACATGCGTGAGAGAGCCGGCCTCGATAAGGGGATGAAACAATCCTTCCCTCTTCACCCGCTCGATGGGATCCACCGTGGACCCTACATTGAAGAGAGTGGAATTCGTGTAGTAAATCTCGTCAGCAGTCATGTTGCCTTTGACCACCTTCTGGGTTTCAGGGAACAGTTTCATGTCCAACTTTGCAAACCGATATGCCGTACTCTCTGCAGGAGTCTGCTCCAGCACGAAACGCATGTTGTGCCTCTTGCCCAAGCGTGCGCACACGAGGTTCATGTGCGCGATAACCTTGAGGCCGAATTTGATGGATTCCTCTGTTTCGTGAAGCTCCTCGCCCGTGTGGTACTGCACCATTTCATTGAGTCCCACCATGCCCACGAGGTACGTCACCCGATGCATCCTCAAATACGGCTCGCCGTCGCGATCCATGGTCAGCAGCGCCAGGGGACCGGTCTCACCCAACGCCAGTAGCCTTTGAATGAACTGCTTTTTCTGGATATGCGCTTCAGCGGCCAATTCGATGCGCTCAGAGAGCAACGAGAACAATCGCGTATCGTCACCCTTCGCCTCGTACGCAATGCGCGGAAGGTTAATGGTGACGTTTTGCATTGCCGAATACCGCATTTTCCACGGATTCACCGCGTCGTCGAGATCGCTTTTTTCCAGCTTGAAGGACAGCCGACAGCATTCGGAAATCTTCGCGGTATCCCCCCGGTCGAACACGAAATACGTGTTGCCCTTTTCCGAGGCTATATCGCATATGTGCCTCAGGAAATCCTCATGTCCCGGCGTTTTGAAAAACTTTTCCGTGATGTGGATAAGGGGTTTCGGGAAGAAAAACGGCCTGCCCGCGCCATCACCTTCGCGGTAGATATCGAACAGCGTCCAGACGAAATTCTGCGCTTCGGGCAGGTAATCCGAATACGTGAGGCCCGTGAATTCTCCGCCCGGACCAATCGCCGGCACGTTTTCAAAATGTTTCGGAATCTCCCAGTACAGGTTTATGTCGGTGAAAATGGCCTGACCCCCGCGAGCCACAGCCTGCTGAGAAAATTCGAAGATCAGCATCTGGGCCAACTGGCGCACGTCTTTCTTGGGCAGACCTCTGAGATACGGCGCGAAAAACAGATTCACCGCGTCCCATCCGATGGCTCCCGCGAAATGGCTCTGCAGGGCTGCAGCAAACTTCACCATGTGAGCCAGCAACACTTCCGGGTGTTTGGCCGGTCTGGCCATGGCCAGGGAATTGGGAAGATTCAGGCCGAATTTCTTTATGTACTCCAGAGATTGACCGGAACAGTACGGTCTGTCGATGAATCCCAGATCATGAAGATGTATGTCCCCGCGCATATGCGCGTCGCCCACATTCTGATCGAACACGTTGAGCAGCGCGTATTCCTTCTTGATGTTCTCCGCGAGAGTGAGGTTCGTGGCCTCCGGGCCGTGCGGCACGTTCGCGTTTTCCTTGTTCGGCCGCGTGATGAGCTGGTCGACATCGTAGAGCGGCGTTCCAAGGCGGGTGTGCAGACGCCTGACACCCTCCAGACCTCTTTCCAGAAGCTTCGCGTTGACCATTTCCCTGATGAGCGGCGCGGTGATGACCTTGATGCCGCTTTGTTTGATGTTGTTTTCGACCTCCAGGCTGATGTCTTCGGCGGTGCCCTCGTCTATGAAGGTTTCCCGCAGCAGCGCGTCAACTATTCTGCTGCGGTCCCACCCGTCCATGGCCTCGCTGGACGTCCGAACGAAAAGAGCCATGTCCGTGGTCTCCAGATGCCGAGGCGCATCTTTCCTGTACTCGGTGATTTCTGTTACGCTAGCCATTGCAATCCCCCTGTCCACTCGGTGCGTGATCGGGTCATGTGATGTCCCCTCGATACGGGGAAGCCATCTATCCTAATTTATGCATCTTTTTTATGGAGTTGAAGCTATTTTCGCACACATCGGTTTAAGTTCTTACAACCGGCGTGAGTAGTGCGTATACAATATCCCCTTAAAGTTGCATGAGTTACGGTGCCTGCTCCGGATTCTCGGAGTCTCTTTACCTTTTGTTCAAAAGCGTCTGAAATTCGGGAATGAATAAGAATGATCCCGGTCCGGAAAGTGGATCATCTTGTGGGGCCCATCATTAGCGCCACAAGATGTAGTGTGTCAAGGAGAATCATGGAAAGGGAGGGGCGCCTGTGGTTAGGCACTCGTAATTGCGGATCATATTTTTTTCATTAATTATTATAATATATTATACGTAAATCCTCGCAATTTTGAATACCCTTTGGCGCGTCTTCCGGCCTCACGTACTGGACACCGGGGGGACGTTCCACGTGAGCGGCTTTTAGACTAGCTTATTCTCAACCCATCGGAATTCCGAACTATTACGTATACGAATTCTTCAAGGGTGTACGGTGTCGCGGGAAGGGGTCTGTTCCAATACTTGGGAATCTGGGCGCACAAGTCCTCCAGCGGCATGCTGCCCCCGGATTTGGCCACAATCGCCGCGATCACCGTCATAAGAGGTGTCCTGGCTTGACTTCCGGGCGCCTTGTTCACCTTCTCCACGTCTTCCAGGGTCGGGACGGACGAAATGGTCCCCAGCAAGGAAACCGTCAATTTTCCCATTTTCCCCGTTGGCGGAACAGCCAGCGACGTGCGGGGTCTGGGAATGGCACGTGCTGTGGCCAGTGGCAGGGATTCGATGTCGCCGGCGTTCTCGTGCTCGTTCTTTTCCCCTGCCTTTTCGAGGTCCGGATGAATCTCGGGCACCCCTTGCTTGGTCTTGTCTTTTGCGGCCATAAGATCTCCTTGAATCGTGACGTCATGGAACCAATTCGGAATCGGAACAGTTGTCGGGAACTGCCACTGTGTCCTTTGCTGCCACGTTATAATTTCTCGCACAGAGCAGGCTGCACTGCAAAAATGGCTGTAGCGATAAGATTCCGGTAAATTGGCAATTTTAGGCGGGATCGCGATTTTTGTCAACGAATTATGTGGTGGCTCCGTGATCGTTCAGTTACCCGGGGAATGTGCCTCATCTCGTTCATTGCGACGAGTGAAACGACGAAACAATATCGATACTCACAGGCGAGATTGCTTCGCTTCGCTCGCAATGACAGCCTTTTCCCACCCGTAGATGACCGGATACGTCGCCTGTCCCGGCACGCGGGGGTTAATTATTAATGTGTTACTTTAAGAAAATATTCTAACATTCTGATTGACAACAATATTTTTAGATGATATGCCCCGCTTATCGCCGGGAAGGAGGGAACACCAAACCCACCCGTCAAAATCCCAAAGATCTAAAGATGCTCCTCCAGAGGGGAACAGTTGTCGAAAGGAGATACTCATATGGGAAGAATTCTAACAGTTGCGGCGGTCATTGCTGTGTTGACGGCGTCTGGGGTGTGCGCCGGCAACTTCGACGTGCTCGCCGACGCAGGTGTAGTCAAGCCGTCCGCGGCATTTCACATAAAGCCGGGAACTGTGGTAAAGGCGGAATTTTCCACCCGCCTGAAGACTGCGTCGGATGTCGAGATGGGGCCCGATAATCTGCTCCCCGAACCGGTAGCGGCCACGGATACGTCCAGGATCAAGGCCAGGCCCGCTATAGCTCTCAGGGAGAGGCGGGGAATGGCTCCTCCCCCCAAATTGACCAATAAGGCTGAACAGACCACTGTGGCTGCGGAAGAAAACATCGATCTGGAAAACGATTTGGAGAAGGATCTCGTATTGTCTCCTCCTCCGCAGAAATCCGAAGATCAGGCCGACACCGAGAAAACACCCGTCACGGAAAAGAAGTCCGCAACCGAAAAAACTCCTGCTGCACAGAAGAAGGTGGAAAAAAAGAAGACCGCACCCAGTGTAAAGCAGATTGCACCTTCGGACTTCAACTCGTACGCGCAGTCAACCAAGCCGATTCGCAAGGTGAAACCCGTTACCCAGAATCCCTGGTCCAATCCTGCCGGAAACTATGTCAACCGTCAGTGCCCAGTGGACAGCGTTTGCAGAATGCCCGAATCGGCAGTTCCGGTTCGTCCCAGAGTCTCCACTCCCGGGCACAGACCCATGGACGCGTTTCAGGCTTACCACCCGGAATACGCGACTTCCGAGCCGCGACGCACTGCGAGCCAATCGCCCCATCCTGACCGTTTCGTACGTGACGGGGTGACCATTAAGCTCGCGCCTGCCGCAGCGCCGGCGACCTATCCAGCGGACGCCGAGGAAGAGTCTTCCGGATCAGATATACTGTCGAGTGCAGCCGAGATCATCGGTCTGCCCTTTGCGTTCATCAGCTCCTTTTTCTGAGAACGCCCTTCCTCATCACCGCGGGGGAAGCCGCCTCCAAAGGGGTTTCCCCCATTTCGTTCTCCTGCCCTCCCCCCGCAGCTGCGGCGTCCGGAAAACGTGCTACAAAGCCTGTCTATTTGTCGAAATAGCGTCCTGAGATCTTCGGTCCCGGAAGGAGTTCCGGGGAAACCTTTTTCGTCAGGCTCCCCGGGTGGAGGTGTCAAGACTGCGGCATCAAGCGGAGGTGAGTTCGTAGCTCAAGCGTTCGTTGTCGAGGCTTACGATCCTGATCTTGATTTTCATGCCCGCCTTGATGGAATCTTGGCTCAAGGACTTGTCCATTCTTCCGAAGACCTTTACTCCGTCTCCGAATT
>DATHCX010000266.1:0-3903 GCA_035319325.1 Desulfomonilaceae bacterium | reverse complement strand
AAGTCATGGTTATTTTTGGTTATTCAGTCCTGTTGTGGGTTCTCTTTTCCGCTTTGACGTACATGTTTCTGCTCGCGTTCTCCATCAAAGCTCCTTTTCTGGTTGCGGTCACAATCCAGGTGTTCATTTGTTTCGGAGTGGCGCTTCCTTCGGCTCCGGGATTCATAGGGACATTTCATATTGCTTGCAGGACGGCGCTTGCCTTGTTCGGAGTGCAGGCAGTGGCGGCAGTTTCCTTTGCAACCGTGTACCATCTGTTCAGCTTGATCATTTGTTTGATCCTAGGCCTGATTTCGTACCTCACGTGCGGATTCAGTTTCGATCGCAGTCTTTTTTCCGCCAATGAGAAAGGGACTCCGGTCGCCGAGGAGCATCTGGATCTTGTGCATTCCGAGAACGTGCCGTCACAAATAGTAAAATGACGCGGTTTACTGGGCCTGACGGTGCATGGAACGCATTGAGGCCCCGGTGCGTGGAGACGAGCTGTGAAAAATTGGGCCGAACTCGATAAGAAATACCTGTGGCATCCTTTTACCCAGATGGAAGAGTGGATCGGTTCAGACCCCCTGGTGATAGAGAGAGCCGAAGGTAACTACCTCATCGACACTCAGGGGCGCACATACCTCGATGGCGTTTCCTCATTGTGGGTGAATGTCCACGGCCACCGCAAAGCGGAAATCGATGCGGCCGTGCGAAGACAGCTCGATCTCGTGGCTCACTCCACGCTTCTCGGTCTGGCGGGAGTGCCGTCAATTCAATTGGCCGAGAAGCTCGTGAGGATTACTCCAGACGGACTGGAAAGGGTATTCTATTCGGATTCCGGTTCCACGGCCGTGGAAGTGGGCTTGAAAATCGCCTTTCAGTATTGGAAAAATATCGGCAACGAGAAAAAAAGGTTGTTCGTGACACTGTCCAATGCGTACCATGGAGACACCATCGGTTCGGTGAGCCTGGGCAGCATCGATCTGTTCCACACGATATTCTACCCGCTGCTGTTCCATACCATTACGGTTCCGAGTCCCTTCCCGTATCGATACCCCGGATCGAGCCCCGAAGAGTGCCGGGACAGATCCCTGGACCACTTCAGGGCGATTTGCGAAGATAGAAGCGACGAAATAGCCGCGCTCGTGGTGGAGCCCCTTGTTCAGGGGGCAGCGGGAATGATCGTCCATCCGCAGGGCTTCTTGAAAGGACTGGAGAGCATTTGCCGCCAGCACAACATTCTGCTGGTGTGTGATGAGGTCGCCACCGGGTTCGGTCGGACCGGCAAAATGTTTGCATGCGAACACGAGGAAGTGCGGCCGGATATCATGGCGCTGGCAAAGGGGCTGTCGGGCGGCTATCTGCCGTTGGCCGCGACCATGGTCACGGAAGCAATCCATTCGGCCTTTCTGGGAGGGCATACGGAGTACAAGACTTTTTTTCACGGGCACAGCTATACGGGAAATGCGCTCGCGTGCGCGGCCGCATGTGCCTGTCTGGACGTGTTTGAATCAGAGGCCGTCCTCGAATCGCTCCAACCAAAGATCGCACTCCTGACGGAAAAGCTGTCGGAGGAAATATCCTGCATTCCCCACGTTGGAGAAGTGCGCCAGTGTGGCTTCATGGTGGGAATAGAACTGGTCCGGGATCGTAGCTTGCGCACTCCGTATCCCGTGGAAGTGCGGGTGGGAGCTCAAGTGTGCCGGGAGATAAGAAAACGAGGGATCATTCTGCGTCCGCTCGGCGACGTGGTGGTTCTCATGCCGCCTCTGTCGATTACCGACGATGAAATCCGAACTCTCATTTCAGACACCGCAGCGTGCATCACCGAAGTGTGCGACGGACTGGACGCCTGATACGAAGGCACATTTGAAAGCGCATTGGAACAAGCTATGTTCTCAGGTTTTCCGCGTTTTGCAGGAACCATCTGTGTACGGAGGCGATGCCGTCTCTGAGTGATATGGAAGCTTTCCACCCCAATGCAGCCAGACGGCTACCGTCCACCAATTTGCGCTGCATTCCGTCCGGCATATCGCTGTTGTACCAAATCTCACCCGGGTAGCCGACGATTTCCTTTATCAGGAAGGCCAATTCCCGAATGGAAATTTCTTCACCGGTACCGACGTTGACCAATTCGCTTGAGTCGTAATTCTCCATGAGAAATACGCACGCGTCCGCAAGATCGTCCACGTGGAGGAACTCCCTCGTTGGATCTCCGGTGCCCCAGATTTCCACAGGCGATCGACCGGACTCCTTTGCCTCGTGGAATTTTCGCAAAAGCGCGGGAATGACGTGAGCATTTTCTAAGTCAAAATTGTCGTGCGGGCCGTACAGGTTGGTTGGCATCGCCGATATAAAATTCGTTCCATACTGCCTGTTGTATGATTGGGCCATGATCAAACCGGCTATCTTCGCCACTGCATACGGCTGGTTGGTTGGTTCCAGATAGCCGCTCAAGAGGTATTCCTCCTTTATGGGCTGGACGCAATCCTTGGGATAGACGCAGGAGCTACCGAGAAACAGGAGCTTTCTTACTCCACTCTTGTATGAGGAGTGCAGGACGTTTGTCTGAATCATCAGATTATCAAAAATAAAATCAGCCGGACGCGTCGAATTTGCAAATATTCCGCCGACCTGCGCTGCGGCCAGCAACACGATGTCCGGCTTCAGCTCCTGAAAGAGTCTTTCTGTAGCATGTTGATCGCGAAGGTCCACTCGCGAGGAAGGCCGGAGCACGACATGTCCGTCTCGATCGAGCCTCCGACAGATTGCCGATCCGACCATGCCCGTGTGTCCGGCGACGTAGATTCTCGGCCGCGCTGTTCTCTCCTGGGTCAATTGTGATACCCTGCGCTTCGGCACAGCTGTTCTTTTTCGGCTTCCCTGAGATCCGCCACCACCATTCGCTTCACCAGCTCCCCGAAGGAAACCCTGGGTTGCCATCCGAGCGCTTCCCGCGCTTTGGCGCCGTCGCCCAACAATTCATGCACTTCCGTCGGACGGAAATACCGAGGATCGACTGCAACGAGAACGCGGCCCGTTTCCGAATCCAAGCCCCTCTCATGGATCCCTTCTCCCTGCCACTCCACTTGTATCCCCACCTCCCTGAAGGCTCGTTCCACAAATTCGCGTACGGAATGGTTTACACCGGTGGCAATAACGAAATCGTCGGGCTCATGATGTTGAAGTATGAGCCACATGGCCTCCACGTAGTCCCCTGCATACCCCCAGTCTCTCTTCGCGTTCAGATTGCCCAAATAAAGGGTTTGCTGCATCTCGAGTTTAATGCGCGCTACAGCCCGCGTAATCTTCCGCGTGACGAACGTCTCGCCTCGAATGGGGGATTCATGATTGAACAGGATCCCGTTGGACGCGAAAAAGTCGTACGCTTCCCGGTAGTTCCGCACGATCCAGTATCCGTACAGCTTTGCTACTGCGTAGGGACTCCGGGGATAAAACGGGGTGGTTTCCCTCTGGGGAGATTCCCTCACCAGTCCGTACAGCTCACTGGTGGAAGCCTGATAAAAACGCACCTTGCCCAAACCGAGGATTCGCATGGCTTCCAGGAGGCGCAGAGTTCCCAAGGCATCTGAATTGGCCGTATATTCAGGGGTTTCAAAAGAGACTTTCACATGGCTTTGAGCAGCGAGATTGTAGATTTCCGTAGGCTGAAACTGTTGCATGATGCGAATCAGGTTGGTGGAATCGGTCATGTCACCGTATTCCAGAATCAATCTTCGGTTATCAACATGCGGATCCTCGTAAAGGGAGTCGATTCGCTGGGTGTTGATGAGCGAACTGCGGCGTTTGATTCCGCATACGGTGTAGCCTTTCTTGATAAGAAATTCGATCAGGTAAGCTCCATCCTGACCGGTGACTCCCGTTACCAGAGCTCGTTTATCCGAACCTGAATTCATATAC
>DATHCX010000265.1:0-29639 GCA_035319325.1 Desulfomonilaceae bacterium | reverse complement strand
GTACAGGGCTTTTACGTCATCGAGATTGCACACCGAGACTCCCGACGTCCCCACTTTTCCATAGATGTCCGGCCGCTCCTCCGGGTCTTTCCCGTAGAGGGTAACTGAATCAAAGGCCGTGGACAGCCTTTTTGCCGTACTGCTTTCAGACAGGTACTTGAAGCGGCGATTCGTACGGAAGGGGTCTCCTTCACCGGCAAACATGCGCGTGGGATCTTCGTCTTGCCGCTTGAACGGAAAAACCCCTGCGGTATACGGGAACATGCCCGGAAGGTTTTCCCTCAGACGCCACCGGAGAATTTCTCCCCGATCCTGAAATCTCGGCAGGATGATTTTCGGCAGTTGCAAACCGCTGAGCGTCGTGGTTTTCAACGGAGTCCTGATTTCCCGATCGCGAACGGCAAAGACGTATTCGTCCCCCGCATAGGACTCTTTGATGTCATCCCATTCACCCACGAGTCGCAGCGCCCGAGGATCCAACTGCTTTTCTATGCTTTCCTGCAAATGCCGGATATGCTGGACCGCAACAGAGTCATCATCCAGACCATCTTCCCGCAAAGCCATGACCGCAGCGTCCAATTGCCAGAGTTTGCGCACCAGGTATTCCTGTTCCCGTCCCCATTCATGATACCTGCGGATTGTGGCCGAGATTTCGGATAAATACCCTGTTCTCTCGGGAGGGATGATTATGGTTCGGGACGAGGGTTTTTTGTCGTCGCGGGCGGTCAATCCGGTGCTCCACCCTACTCCGGTCTTCTCATTGATGGTGTTGACGATTCCCACGTACAAGCTGGTGACGCCATCGTCATTGAACCGCGAGGCAATGGTGCCGTACACGGGAAAATCTTCCAGGTTGGAATCGAAATGCAGACGATTGCGTTGTATTTGTTTTCGAACATCGTGAATCGCGTCTTCCGAACCCTTTCGATCGTATTTGTTCACAGCAACCAGGTCCGCGAAGTCAAGCATATCGATTTTTTCGAGTTGGCTTTGCGCTCCGAATTCCGAGGTCATGACGTACATGGACACGTCCACGAGGGGCACGATAGCGGCATCTCCCTGTCCGATTCCTGCGGTTTCCACGATTATCAGGTCGAATCCCGCAGCCTTCAGCACTTCAATGGATTCCTCCATGTGACCGGGGATTTCCATCCCGACGTTCCTGGTGGCCAGAGAGCGGTAGTATACGCGGTTGTTATAGATGGAATTCATCCGGATACGGTCTCCCAGGAGAGCGCCGCCGGTCTTCCTTCGGGTCGGGTCTACGGAAATAATGCCGACTGTTTTGTCCGCCTGATCGTTCAGGAACCTGAGCACGAGTTCGTCGGTGAGCGAAGACTTTCCCGCACCTCCTGTGCCGGTGATCCCCAGAACCGGAACGATTCTGCCTCCGATCTTCTCCCTGAGTTGTGCCCGGATGCCCGGCAGATTGCCGTTTCCCGATTCTTTCGCGACTTCCAGGGTGGTAATCGCGTTGGCGATGAGCTTCCAGTTTCCCGTGGTCAGGCCGGACAGGTTCCCGTTGAAATCGGCTGTTGCGGTCAAGAAATCGCAACTTTGCAGAAAATGATTGATCATCCCCTGGAGCCCCCAGTTGCGTCCGTCTTCCGGGGTGTAGATCTTGGTCACGCCGTACGCTTCCAGGTCCTTGATTTCCTCGGGAACGATAACCCCCCCTCCCCCGCCGAACAGTTTGATGTGGGCGGTATCGCTTTCGCGCAGAAGATCCACGAGGTACTTGAAAAATTCCACGTGGCCGCCTTGATAGCAGCTCACACCTATGGCCTGGACGTCTTCCTGAACGGCCGCAGCAACGACCTACATCGCGGACCTGTTATGGCCGAGGTGAATCACTTCGGCCCCTGAAGCCTGAAGAATCCGCCTCATTATGTTGATAGCGGCATCATGGCCGTCAAAGAGGGATGCGGCAGTCACTATTCGAATATGGTTTACAGGTCGGTACGGCTCTGGCGACGAGTGCATGGGAACCCCCATGATGCAGTGTGAATTTAGCCGAGTTGCTCTCGCAAAAAGGTTGCAGGCGCGTCAATATCCGACCCGCCTGGAAAGACAGCCGCAACTCCCAATTCTTTGAGTATGGGAATGTCTTTACCCGGAATGACTCCCCCCACGAGGACCATGATGTCTTCTACGTCCCGCTCATGCAAAAGCTTGAACAGCTTTCGGCAAATGGGAACGTGTGCTCCGGACATGATGGACAATCCGATCACGTCCACGTCTTCCTGGATAGCGGCTTCAACGATCATTTCCACAGTTTGATGCAGGCCGGTGTAAATGACTTCGAATCCGGCATCTTTGAGTGCATGCGCCATCACTTTCGCACCCCGGTCATGTCCGTCTAAACCCGGTTTTGCCAAAAGGATGCGTCGTTTGTTTGAAACGACCACGTATTGCTCCTCTGCATTTGCGGCATTAACAGGATACAAGGCCGTATTTAGCATATAGTATAGCGACCGCGGATTCAACAATATTGCAGTTCGAGCGGTAATCATTCGGTCTCGCGAAGTAACCTTTGTTTCCGCGTCCTTGCGATGAGTGAAACGACGGAACAATCTCGATATGCAAGGGCAGAGAAGCTTTGCTTCGCTCGCATTGACACCGGTCGTGTGGAAGCATTGTTTCCCGCGTCGGAATTATTCACTTGAGAAAGAATGTGACCGTCTTTGCGAGGGCGTAAGCCAGTGGCAATCTCCTGACCGTTAAGACGAGATTGCTTCGTCGTTTCACTCCTCGCAATGACACTGGTTGTATGAACCGATTCTTTGGCAAAGGCATAATTCCGTCCCGCGTAACTGAACGAATTCCGGACGGATCAGTAATTCCTTGACACGGTAGTTTCATTTGATATATATCACTTGTAATCATATGGTCTTATGTTTTTTTGCTTATTTGCCTGGTTCAAGAGGTATGGATTGAAGCTAAGTAGCCGCATCACCAGGACAATTCTTTTTGTTATCGCTCTCGCGATGGTGCTCCTGTGCGCGGCTCCCTCGGGTGCGCAATCTTTGTCATGGTGGGGTTCCGGTCAGTGGTTCGATTGGTCTGATTTCCGGGCTGCAGTGGGGGCGAGGTACTACTTTGCAAGACTCACTTCAGGCTCCCTTAGCATGCAGACGCCGGGGCTTCCGTCCACCGTAGACTTACTGTCCCCTGAAATTGGCTTGCCGCAGGATCCCGATCCGTTTCAGGAGTGCTGGGGAATCTTGTACATCGACCGCCTGGGATTGAGATTCAACATAGAAATCCACGATTTTCCCGGGCGGCCTACGCCTCGACGTGACGGGTCTGGCCTCACGGGAAGGTGGGAGCTGCAATCGGACAGTTCCCGGGTGGGTATCGACCTGGACCTGATCCGATTCCCGTTTCTGAGATTCGGGGTCGACTACGATTACACATTTAATGACGTGCAATTCATCCGGCTGGATGTTCACCCTAACTATTCGGATGGCATCAAAGCCGTGTACGAGAGTCTGGGTCCCATGACCGTGGGAATCCACGGTAGGGTCATACCGGGCCGCATACGCGATATCCCCGTGACCGCTCAGGCGCGTTTCCGCTTTCCCGTTCCTTTCGTAAAAAGAAAGGGCGAGGCGCAGGTAACCGATTGGGAGGTATCGGCCGGTCTGAGGCCCGCTATCTGGGAAACCAGTGTTTTTAGCAGCACCACTTTTTCGTTTGGTATCGAAGCAGGGTATCGGGCCATCGATCTCTCGTTAACCGGGCAAAAAGATAACCTGGCACCCGAAAATGGGGTTCCTAACCTTGGAATTGGATTAGTGCCTCTGCCGCCTCAAATGCAGCTGAACGCCCACTGGCAGGGGGCATTCGTTCAGGCGGAATTCTTCTTCTGATTCACGTCGATTCAGTGTGATGCGCCTCACCTGTCCTGTTGTCCGAAGTTAACACACCGTCCTCCATCTTCAGAATCCGATCGAAGACATCCAAAGCCCGGTGATCGTGCGTGGCTAGGAGAACCGTCGTGCCGTTCTCATGGGCAACGGACCGGAAGAGCTCCATCACCTGTCGTCCGCGAACGCTGTCCAGTGCTGCTGTGGGTTCGTCCGCCAGTACGAGATACGGCTTGTTGGCCAGGGCCCGAGCCACGGCCACCCGCTGCTGTTCCCCGCCCGACAGCATGTGAGGCAGATTGTCGATGCGATGCTTCACGCCAAGGTATTCCAGTAATTCCAGGGCACGAGTCTTAGCCGGTTTCCGGGGAACGTCATTGATCTCTAAAGCCAGTTGGACGTTTTCAATGGCGGTGAGGAACGGAATCAGATTCGCTTTCTGCAGGACATAGCCGATAAACTGACGGCGGAACGCTCTCAGATCCACTTTCGGCGTCGGGCCGTCCGCAACGAGGTCGCTCCCGATGGTCAGTTTTCCCGAAGTCGGGGTATTGATCAGCCCGACAATCGTGAGCAAAGTCGATTTGCCGGCACCGCTCGGTCCCAGCAGCGCTACAACCTCGCCTGCGTCAAGGTTGAAAGAAACGTTTTCCATGGCGACCACCTGCGCATTGCCGGCACCGTAAATCTTGGTGAGCCTCTCCGCTGTAATGGCGTGCATGGTTCCGTTCATGACACGACCTCGTTCGGATCCACACGCATGGCTTTCCAGATCCCCAGCGCAGATGACAGAACTGAAATGACTACGACGATGAGCGCAAGCATAAGGAGATCGTCCTGATTGATGACTACCCGCCGGGGAAACCGCGGGAAAACCCATTTCCCCGCATAGAACGCGATGATGTATCCGAGAATGCCGAGCACGAGGGCTTGCTGAAGTATCAAACCGAGTATTACGGAATTTCGAGCTCCGACCAGCTTGAGCATTGCTATGTCGTGGAGCTTTTCCAGAGTCATCGTGTAGACGATCAGCGCCATGATAATCGCGGAGATTGCAAGAAGGATGGCGCGGAAAAGCCCGAGCTGCCTGCGAGCGCGGTCCACGACCCCCCTGAGCAGAAGTTCTTCTTGTTGATCCCTCGTGAACACCGAGATGTCCGTCCAACCTGAGAGGGTTGCCACTACGGAAGCTATCGAAGCACCCGGTTCCAACTCAACCAACACGGCGCTCACCGCGGGGCGCGCAATAGCAGGGAGACTCGCGGAAGGCAGCTCAGCCCTTTCCAGGAGGCCGGGCTGAATGTTCCCGATGTCCTGACGAAAGAGCCGCGAACGCCTAGCCTTCCGCTCCAGTCTGATTGCCTCACCCGAATAATCGTACTGAATATCCAATGAATCGAGCAGGGAAAAAAAGGCCAGGCCGTCTCCCGCCATACTCGACATCCCGCTCGTAATGCCGACCACGGTGTATTTGTTCTTTCCAAAGGTCAAAACGTCTCCCAGTTGAAGCCCCAGTATCTTGTCGGCAACCATTTCAAAATGAGATGCTCCAAGATGCCGACCTGATATAATGGGAAGCCATTCTCCTTTGTCTTCCGGCCATGAAAGCCCCTGTACCTGTATGCGCAGAGGCTTGCCCTGATATTCCCGCTGGAGAGAATAGGTTACGAATCCACGAGCACTGCGTACGCCGGGAACTGCCCGCAATCGATCCTCCAGATTTCTTGGTATACGGGATATTTCCGCAAACGGTCCCCTGGTGGCATGTTGCACCACCCACAGATCAGAGCCGATCTTTTCCACGAGAAGAGTGGCCTCGTCTATTAATCCCCGATAAATGCCCCCCATTCCCATGACGATCATGAGAAGCATTCCGATCCCGACTGCGGTCAGCAAGAATCGAGAGAGATTATGTCTGATGTCCCTGACCGCAAGGTTCATGGAATCCGCACCTTCTGCCCGTTTACAAGCTGAGCGGGGGAAGGTCCGGTTATCACCATGTCCTTTTCCGCGAGTCCTCGGGTGATCTCCATGTTACTGATGCCCCGGAGCCCTGGAGTAACCTCTTTCCACTCGGCACGCCCGTTCTGCGCGAGGTACACCCCTGATTTGTCCGCCTTCCATACCACGGACTTGAGAGGAATCGTCAGGACACCCGATTTTTGCCCGGTCTGAATGTACACCTCCGCTCTTTGACCGACAGCCCAGTTTGGTGGAAGCACGTCCACGCCCACGTCCACTTTGAACTCCCGGGTTTCCCGATCCACTTCCCGTCC
This sequence comes from Desulfomonilaceae bacterium, assembly GCA_035319325.1. Lineage (GTDB taxonomy): Bacteria > Desulfobacterota > Desulfomonilia > Desulfomonilales > Desulfomonilaceae > DATHCX01. Next base: position 23,494 of record DATHCX010000265.1, on the reverse strand, counting down.
GACTCGGACGACTTTTCCGTTGTACGGCTTTTTCGGCTCCGACCGGAATACTACTTTCGCTGGTTGGCCCGGGACAATCTCCGACATGGAGGACTCGTCAACCCACGCGGAAATCCACATTTCCCGCTTGGATACCAGCGTGAAAATGGAAGCGCCCGGCACCACTATGTCTCCGTTCTCTCTGTCCCTTCTGACGACAAGGCCCTCAAATGGGCTATAGATAAGCGTGTCGGCGAGTTTGGCCTGTTGAAAGCGCAATCGCTCTCCAGCGGCGAGTGCCTGACGCTCGGCCTCGATGACTGCAGCCGACGACCGGGCCGCCTCCGCACGGGTAACTGCCAGATTTTGGGACGTTTTGTCCATGAGTTCCTGAGAAATGCTTTTTGATGCCAAGAGTCCGGCATAGCGTTCATAATCACGCTGAGCCTGCTCAAATATGGCATTCGAACGAGCCTCATCCGCTTTGGCCCGGTCCACGGTGGCCGCTGCAGCCGTCACAACCGCTTCCTGCCCCGTCACTTCTCTCTTGAGATCCGAATCATCCAGTCGAGCCAAAAGTTGCCCTGCGGTGACCCAGTCATTTTGATCCACGAGCAGTTGCACGATGAGTCCCTGAATTTTCGAGCTGATGGTCGCCTGATAGTGAGCTTCCAGCGTTCCCGTACCCAGTGTTTCCGCGAGAACGTCTCCCCTTGAGACCGGTTGGACCGAGACCTGCACCGGACGGAAACTCACGAAATACATTCCGACAGCCGCAATCGCGGCAATAGCCAGCCATTTCCAGTTCTTGCCTAGGGCGTGCGCCAATCTGGGATTCACGGGAGCGCCTTTCTTCTTAGAGGAAATCGGATTGAATTCATTTCATTTCCACACTTTATACTGTACAATTCAAGAGATCAATAGCATCGTGGGGCATCGGCAACATGTTCTCTCTAGAGGGGGGCTGGCGATTCTTCGGAGCCGTGGATTCGATAACCAAGCAGGTATCTTCTGATCAGGTCGAGAGCCTGCATCGCGGCGAGAGTCCTTGTCCATTCCCTGGTTCCGGGCAGCAAAAAGCCTCTCGTCAACGTCGCCTCAGCGGTGGCCAAGCCCAGGTAAAAAGTGCCTACCGGTTTCTCTGCACTGCCGCCTTCAGGGCCGGCGATTCCCGTCACAGACAGCCCGATGTCGGCTTTCCCTACGCCTCGAGCTCCAACAGCCATTTCCAGGGCACAGCGGTGCGATACCGCGCCGTTCCTGCGGATCGTCTCTTCGGACACGCCCAGGAGCTGCGTCTTCATCTCATTGGAATAGCTGACCACGGATCCCATGAACGTTCTGGAGCTGCCCGGAACGCGGGTGAGCATTTCTCCGATCATTCCGCCCGTGATGGATTCTGCGAGGGCCAGGGTGAGACTCCGCTGCTGAAGCAATTCCAGGACCACGTGCTCCAGGGATTTTTCATTGTCGGAAAGAATGTTTTCGCCGAGGCGCTCGGTGATAATTCGGAGTTTCGACTCCAGTTTGTCTGCTGCTTCTTCGGGACTCGCTGCGATGACGTCTATTCTGAGCCTGATTATGGGAAATCTGGGCAAGAAGGCCAGGTGATAGCCCTCTTCATCGCGGCTCACGTCCTGGAGAATCTCCCCGAGTTTCGATTCGGAAATCCCGTACACGTGAAGAGTTCTTGTTCTGAATATGCGTCCGCCAGACCCGAACCGCTCCAAAATCACAGGTATGCCCCGTTCCCGCAACATGGGTGTGAGTTCCCGCGGAATTCCCGGGAAAAAGAGAGCTATCCTGCCGTTCCTTTCGATGGTGAACCCCGGAGCGGTTCCGTAATCGTTGGGAATGGGAATTGCCCCTTCCGGAAAAAGGGCCTGCTTTGCGTTCGTGGGTGCCATGGGACGGCCCCATTGTAAAAATCGCTGCTCTATGCGGGCAAGCTGTTCCGAATCCGATACAAGAGGGACGCCGAGAAACAGAGCTGCGGCTGTCGAAGTCTTATCGTCTTCCGTGGGGCCGAGCCCACCGGACACTATGACTATTCTTGCCCTCTGCATGCCCGCGTTCAGCGCGTCCGAGATATGAGCCGGTTCATCGCCCACAGACGACATCCCCGCGACGGAAATGCCCACGGAGCGCAATTCACGAGCGATGGTTTCTCTGTTGGTGTCGGTGATGACTCCGTTGATAATCTCGTTGCCGATGGTGAGTATCCATGCTTGGGCTGCGTGTGCTTGATCCATATTCTAGTGTGCCTCATCCCAGTTGTTTCCGATTGCCGTGTCCACGACCAGGGGAACCGACAAATCGTATACCCCTTCCATTTCTCTCTTTAGCAGTCTTACGGCGTCCCTGGCCGCTTCTTCCCGGACCTCCAGAATGAGTTCGTCATGCACCTGGAGGATGAGGCTGCCCGGCAGTGCGGTCTTCTTGATCGCGTCATGAACCCTGATCATTGCCAATTTCATGATGTCGGCCGCGCTGCCCTGAATGGTGGTGTTGATGGCAACCCGGCGTGCAGCCTGCTGAGCGATACGATTCGGGTTGTTCAGATCCGGAACCGGTCTCTTTCTCCCGAGAATCGTGGTGACATACCCATCCGTCGCGGCCCTTACCGGTAGCTCTTCCATATATCTCTTGACTCCCGCATACGTGCGGTAATACTCGTCGAGATACAACTTCGCCATTTTCAAGCCTACCCCGATTTGACCGGCGAGATTGAACGGCCCCATTCCATACATGATCCCGAAATTGATTGCCTTGGCCTTGCGCCTCATGTCGGGAGTGACCTGGGCGGGCGAGCATTCGAAGATATTCGCGGCGGTTATGGCATGGATGTCTTCACCGGCCTCAAAGGCTTCTTTCAGGCGCTCATCCCCGGAAATATGAGCCATCACGCGTAGTTCTATTTGCGAATAGTCTGCGGCAACGAAGACATAACCAGCATCGGGAACGAATGCCTTTCGAATCTTGCGTCCTTCTTCCGTGCGTATGGGAATATTCTGCAAGTTTGGGTCCGACGAGGAGAGTCTGCCCGTAGCAGCTACAGCCTGATTGTACGACGTGTGAATTCGTCCCGTCCGGGGATTCACGAGACTCATGAGAGCATCCGCATAGGTGGATTTGAGCTTGAAAACCGACCGGAATTCCAGGATCTTCCTCGGAAGTTCATGCTCCAGGGCGAGTTCCTCCAGCACTTCCAGCGAAGTGGAGAATCCTGATTTCGTTTTTTTTGCGGATTTGAGACCGAGTTGCTTGAACAGAATCTCCCCGAGTTGACGAGGAGAATTGATATTGAATACGGCGCCTGCCAGATTGTGGATTTCCGCTTCGGTCGTCTCCAGAGTGTTCGCGAATTCCTGCGAGAGCTGTTTCAGATAGCTCGTGTCGACACGCACTCCTGCAATTTCCATGTCCACGAGCACTGGTATGAGCGGCAATTCAACTCTCTTGAACAGCTCGGTCAGGCCGGCCTGTTCGAGCCGAGGGCACAGCAGGGACGCAACCCGGTACGTCACTTCCGCATCTTCACACGCGTATTCGTACGCGTTGGCAATATCCACCTCCGAAAACAAGATCTGCGCCTTTCCTTTGCCTATGAGTTCCTTGATGGGAATCATCCGGTGCTCGAGCCAAATCTCGGATAGATCGTCCAGCGAATGCCCGCGGCGGGAGGGATCGAGCAGATAGGAAGCGAGCATGGTGTCGCATTCGATTCCGCGTATGTCCACTCCTTCTTTTTTCATAACGATCATGTCGTATTTGATGTTTTGCCCTATTTTGGCTATGGTCTCATCTTCGAGTATGGGCCGGAGCACATCGAGCACCGGTTCCTTGGCAAGCTGCATCCCGTACACATGGCCCACGGGGATGTAGCAGGCCTTTTCGTCCCCCGCACACAGAGAGATCCCTACCAGATCCGCAGCTGTGGGGTGTTCGGAGGTGGTTTCCGTGTCCACTGCAAACCTGCCCGCGTGTTTGAGCTTTTCAGCCAAGGAATGAAGCTCTTCCATCGTGGTGATTACGCAGTAGCCCGCGAAGTCCAGCGTCTTGGTGGCGGGCAGATCTTCCAGCAAGCGCTTGAACTCGAGTTCTTTAAAAATCTCCCGGAGTGTTTCCGTCTGCTGTTGCCCGAGAACCAGCTCGTCGACGGTCGATTCCACGGGAACGTCTTCATCCAGAGTGACGAGTTCCCTGCTCAGGAAAGCGCTGTGTCTATGCTCGACGATATTCTCTTTCAGCTTTTTCTTGGTTATTTTGTCCGCGTTGGCGTAGACCCCTTCCAGGGTGCCGTATTCTTCGATCAGCGCAGCGCCTGTTTTGGGCCCGACTCCCGGCACGCCCGGAACATTGTCCGAACTGTCTCCTATGAGCGCAAAAAGCTCCAGCAACTTGTCCGGGGCCACTCCGAATTTATTCTTTACCATTGCCGGATCGTACGTGACGTCTCGCTGGGGGTCCCACATGGTGATACCTTCTCCGACAAGCTGCATGAGATCCTTGTCCCCCGATACGATCACCGATGACCACCCTTTTTGCAGGGCACGTTTCGCCAATGTCGCGATGATGTCATCGGCTTCGTACCCTTCCACGGAAAGGGACGTAAGCCCGTATCCAGACACGATGCGGTGAATATAGGGCAATTGCACACGCAGGTCCTCGGACATGGGAGGCCTGTTTGCTTTGTATGCCGGATATTTGTCGTGCCTGAAATTCTTGCCCTTGGCATCCAGAACAAGAGCAATTCTCCTCGGAGCCTTATCCTTCAGCGTTTTCACGATCATATTGGTAAAGCCGAATACCGCTCCCGTGGGGAATCCTTTCGAATTCGAAAGGCCTCCCGTGGCGTGGTAAGCCCGGTGAATATACGAACTGCCGTCTATGAGGTACAATTCTTCGGTTTTCTTTGCCATTTTTGCCTCGCTGGGCTTTGTCGAAGACCAATCCGCGGCCGCGGCGCACCCGCGTTGTTAATCGGGATCCAACGGTATGCATTCCAGGTCCTGGAGGATGGAAGCAAACAGCTCGTTTTCCCGCAACACCGGACCATGACCGAGGAGGATGAGTTTCGACCGGGCTCTGCTCAAGGAGACGTTGAGCCGTTTCCGATCCGCAAGAAAGGAAGTGACTCCGTCTGAACGGGCCAGCGACAGGAGAATCACTTCCCGCTCTCCGCCCTGAAAACGATCCACCGTGTCCACGGAAAGGAATTTCGAGGAATCACCCGACTCCTCGAGCCGCTTTCGAATGAGAGCTTGCTGAGCCCTGTACGGAGTGATAATTCCTATTTCACGAGCAAGAACGCCGCCCGCAAGAAGACCCCGGACTATTCGGCCCACAGCCGCTGCTTCCCTGGGGCTCGCCTTACCCCCATCGCTACCTTGAATATTTACGAAAACCACCGGAAGCGAAGGATCTATGATCTTGTCGATACGAGAATCGTTGAGCACCCCCGGAGTCAGGTTCAAGCGTCGAGCCGCAGCCTCCGGCGACGGGAACAGCTTTCCATCGTAAAAGACCCGAGAAGGAATCTCCTGCACTTCCCGATTCATTCGATACTGCATGGTCAGCCGAGATACCCTTGACGCGGGTGACGACAGGTACAACCTCTCGAACAAAGATTGCTCGAGCCCCGGATTTTCCCCCTGATCTCTCCCGTTTCGCGTTTTCACCACCGGCGGAAGCTGCAGATGATCGCCGCCAAGGACGAACTTGGGACCCAGCGCCAGAGGCCCCAGGGTAGCGGGTTCATCGAGCTGTCCGGCTTCGTCCACGATAATCCGATCGAAGCGCCGCCGCAGGAAAAGCGGGTGCGCTGCGCACTGGTACGCAGTTGCTCCTATGAGTTTCACCTCGGACACATGCTTCTTGAAAGAACGGAAGTCCGAAACAGCCGCACAAAGATCCGAGAGCAGGATCGGAGGGCTCCCCAGGTCTTTCAACGCCCGGAGAAATTCCCGGGAAACAGTGGACCGTCCGCCTATGCGAAGGAATTCGCGCACTCCAAGGTCCATCACCGCCAGAAGCAGTCTATCCAACGCCACATTGGTGGAACACGCAACAAGAATTCGCTCCCCGCGATCCAGGCATAGCCTGATCAGACGAGCCAACACTCTGGTCTTGCCCGTACCGGGAGGTCCGTGGATCAGATGATAGACATCGGACTCCAGGGCCGCTATCACCGCGGATTCCTGGTCTTCATTCAATTCGGCCGTGAGCCCTTCCGAAAAACACAGATCCTCAGTGCCCATTTCCGGATCCTTGTCAACGTGTTCCCCATCGGTTTTCCTTTCCGTTTCCGGAGCATCCCCGCTAACAATCGCTTTGATCACCCGCTCGGAGCCCCTCGCGAAAAATCCGAAAAGTGCGTACCGCGATATCTCCCGGCCTCTGGAAAATGGGACTGTGTCCACGAACCACTCGGCATCGTTGAGAAGCGACTCACCCTCAACGGGAAGCTTGACGTCCGGAGCATGGGCAAGAGGCATTTTCAATCCTACCAGCAGCGCCCCGTTCTGCACGTCGAGCACCCGTGCCCTCAGAGCGTCGGCTGAACAAGGATTTCCCTGATGGAGAATAATCTCATCCCCTGGCGTTACATCGGCGGATTCTCCCCGGAGCACGAGTTCAGCTCTCACCTGCCCTGTATTGGATTCTTGAGCCGCGCTCTGGGTTCCCACAAGATCGGGGCTTATTTCGGCTACGTGGGGGAGGCCCGGTTCCTGAACGGAATTGGGCGCGAGCGGCCGTTCAACAATTTTCAATTCTCCGGCAGGAATGGTGACCCGCTCTGCAATTCGTTCCGACAGGCTATCCGGATCGAGAACCCTCGCGAACTCGGTCTCTTGAACCCACCCTTCAGCGGAAAGGAGTTGGAACCAACGATCGTAGTATTCCCGTTCAGGACCGTCGAACCGGGGAGTACTTTTTCCTCCCGAGATTCCAAACAATCTCGTACAAGCCGAACGGGAAAAACACCGGCCGTTTTTCCCGCACTTGAGCTCCGGGAGACAACCGCCACCCACCGTATATGAGTGCTTCAACGCGACAGAGCGATTCCTCCCCTGCAGAATGGTTCTTTTCTTATTCTTTATATCTTTGAGTCTTTCGGACGTGCCCGTGGCCGAATACAGAACATATCCTTCACACCCCGCGGTCTCCCGGTTCTTGGAGAACAGGAGCGAATAAGCAAAGAGCTGGAGGAAATGCTCCTCCACGGGAACTTTACCGGACTTCAGCTCAAGAATAAGCGTTCGATCGCCTTCGCGAAAGACAGCATCCGCCCGGCCCTTCAGCCCCAACCGTGTGGACATGCGGTCGATTTCCACCTCTGCCGTGGAAAACGAATCGGCATGCTTTTTCAACCATGATTTCAAATTGGTGAAGTGCGTTCGCGCTTCCTCTTCCAGGGTCTTGAGATGAGCCGTAACGCTGCTTCCCGGGAGCACCGCCATGAACGCAGGCAACGCCCTCTGGAAGGCTTCCCGAAAAATCTTGCTTGGAGGCTTTCTGCCGGCGTAAATGAGGTGATCGAAAAGACTGTGGATGAGCTTTCCTTTTGCCATCCAGAACGGTTCGTCCGGACCGACGCGGTAGCGCACGTCCACCGACCTGATGCACGCAGCAGCATCTACTGCTTCCGTGACGCTTATGGGACGATGAGGCTCCAGGATCAGGTCGCTGTCCGGACTGGCGGTGTAGATGACGCTGCCGTCTGCCAGTTCGTTATTGAGCAGGAGGTCGTAGGCCGCAACACGAGCGTCTTCCCAGCACAGGAGCGGAAATTCGTACAGATCGTCTCCTGCAAAGATGGGAAAAACGACGAACACCCGGCGCCCGTCTCGCTCGTCCAGCAGCTCCAGCCCGCGAAAGAGGTATCCCCCCTTTGCCGCGGTCCTGGGCTCGGAAGAAATCCTGACCACTCGGCCCTGAATCGAATCTGTTCTGGTGCCATCCCCATTCATGGCGGGTAATCTATCATGGAGGAGATGGCAGGGGAAGGACCGCTCAACCCCGGGGAACCCCCGGCCTGAAGACTTTGTGTCCTGCCGAAAATCGTCTGCAGAGCCCAGGCATCCGAAGTAGTTTTGGTGCCGCAAGAAGGAAACGGACAGGACCGCCCACGGATGCGAAAATTCGATAGTCATGCCCGATTTCGTCTAGCTCGGTTGAAAATCTGATTGTGCTGAAACGGTGTCGAGATATACTCTGGACATTTCTTGCAAGGAGGACGATTCATGGACTACGGGCTCATGACCGCTCCCTGCGGACTTCCCTGCTTTGAATGCTTTTTCTATCTGGCGCAGGAAGATCCGGCAATGAAGGATATGCTTGTCAAAGAGTTAAATATTTCACCCGAACGAGCGAAATGCAAAGGATGCCGGGAAGAAAATGGAAAATGTGGCCATCTGCCCATGGCATGCCGCGTCTACCCGTGCGCAACTCGGAAAGGCGTCCAGTTCTGCTGCCACTGTTCAGACTTTCCCTGCGATCTTCTTCAGCCATACCGCGACAATGCAAAAATGTGGCACAACACGAAGGTGTACAATCTCTGCCTTATCAGGAAAATGGGCCTCGAAAAATGGGCGGAAACCAAGGCAAAGAGCGTGGTGCACACGTATTCCTTCGGAAAATGGACCCTGTGAATGGGAGTGATCCCCTGTGCTATAGCTTCTGAGAAGTAAATTCGATCGAGGCCTTAAGAGATCTCAGGATTGGAAGTGGAGGTGGGATGACCATGGCAGATTTAAAGGGTTTCGAATGGCTCATTATTGTAGCAACCGTTTCCGGCCCTATACTCGCCGTTCAAGCACAAAAATTTCTCGAAAATATCCGAGAAAAACGCCAAAGGAAGTTTGGGGTTTTCGACACCCTTATGGCGACAAGAGCAGCCCGCGTTTCGGATGCCCATGTTCGAGCTCTCAACATGATCGACATAGCCTTCTACGGGCGAAAGTTTTTTGCATTCAGGCTCCAATTACCTAAAGAAAAAAGAGTTACTGAATCATGGAAGGTCTATCGAGACCACCTGAGCAACCCACTCCCGATAGATGACCCAAACTGGAAGGAGAAAAGTGATGCTTGGATGGAGAAAAGTGGAGAGCTGCTGACCGAATTACTTTACAATATGGCACAATATCTGAGTTACGATTTCGATAAGGTTGATCTGAAAAGATCTGTGTATTATCCAACGGCGCATTCTGATCGTGAACAGGCTGAGCTGCTTATTCGTGAGGGACTTCTCGGGGTACTTTCAGGGCGGCAACCGCTTGCAATGTCCATTGTTTCTGTACCTGACAGAAACGAGGGCAATGAACAGGAATACCAGTCCAATACTGGTCGAAAAAAGAATAACTAAAGATCTACCTAAGAAGAGCCTTGGCAGGCTATCCGCTCAATTATCGCTCTCACCCGTGCGCATGAGGCACCAATCACGTCGTTCTTCAATTCAAAGCACAGAGTTCCGTCGTACCCCTTGTTCACCAGAGCCTTCAGGATGCGCGGGATCTCCACGATCCCCTCGCCTATGGGCAGGTGAAGATCGTCCAGAACTCCCTGGCCGCCCCGGTTGTCGTGCAGGTGAACGTGCCGTATGGAATCCGCGAGCCTGTCGATAATATCAAATGAAGTGTTCGTCTCGGTAAGCAACTGGCCGTGGCCCACATCCAGGGTAATGCCCAGGCCGGGTACTGCCTCCAGAACAGCCGCAAGATCCAGATAGTTCTCCGAGAGATTTTCCAGGCCGATGGCCACTCGACGAGCCTGGCCGTACGCCACGAGTTCCCGGAGAATCTGCTTTTTCTCCTTCAGTACGCTGCTCCACACGAATCGTGGATCCGTCCACAGGTGAACGGTGAGATAGCCTATGCCCATGCGTTGAGCGAGATCCACCGTCTCCTGAAGCGCCGGGTAGTAGTTGTTCCATAGGCTTTTCACATTGTTCGGAGGCCCCTCGCGCGGTCCGTGAGCCAGAAGGAAGAACCCGGAATCCAATGGATTGCAGACGTTCGATTCTCCCCAGAAGCTGCGGGAATCGCTGTTCCGGAGGATCACCTCACCGAAATCGAAGGTGTTTTCCCGAAGAAAATCAATGTCTCCCGGATTGTTGACATGGCCTCCGTACAGCATTGCAGACCCTTTGGGGAACGATGGAAGAATGTTGATTCATGGAATCAGCTGAATGGCGTCCTGGGACAGCCTGCCCGCAGGCTTGGCCATCAGCCGTTTTCGAATCTTGCATAGCAGGATGTCTGTCAGGTCCCGGAACACATGAATGTCCTTGATGCAAGGGCAGCGCCCCTGCGTATGCTATTTTCCCTTTAGCAGTCCGTTTTCATAAAAATATTGGAAGACCACGAACTGGTCTATGCCAGTCAGCTCCACGACCTTAAAGACGGTTACCGACTGGCGGGCCATTTTCAATTCATTGATAACACGGGTAATTCTGCCGTATACTTCGCTACTTTCATTAATGTTCATGTCTTTACCTCCGCCCTGAGACGGTCTTTACGCTGGCGTGTTCGTGCTTCCTTCCTCAAAAACTTCATCCAAAGATTTCAATGCCTTGTCGATTGAACCGACTTCAGGTCCGCCAGCTTGAGCCATGTCCGGTCTGCCTCCGCCTGAACCACCCACCTCCCGGGCTGCTCGCTTGGCTATATGCCCCGCATGGAAACGATTCGTGAGATCTTTGGTAACCAGCGCTATGAGAAGTGCTTTGCCGTCCGATTCCGCTCCCAGGAGTGCAACTCCGGAGCCGAGCTTATCCTTCACCCTGTCCGCATAGTCTCTGAGATCCTTTGGGGTGGAGACGTCCTCCACCAGTTTGGCCAAAACGCGAATCCCCTGGATTTCCCTCACTCCTTCCAGGATATCCGTTGTTCTGCCCGATGCAAGCTTGATCTTCAGGACCTCTATTTCGCGGTCTCTGCCCTTCTTTTCCTCGAACAGCTTTTCGAGTTTGTGGATCAACTCACCGCGCGAGCCCCTCAATCGTTCCGATATCCCGGCGATCTCGTCTTCCAGGGACCGAACGTAATCGAGGGCTCCCGGCCCCGTCACCGCCTCAATCCTGCGGACCCCGGCAGCAATGCCTCCCTCGCTGGCGATCTTGAACAGTCCGATGTCTCCGGTCCTCCGGGTATGAGTCCCGCCGCACAGTTCCTTGCTGAAATCGCCGATGGAAATCATTCTCACCGTGTCGCCGTACTTCTCGCCGAAGAGGGCCATAGCTCCCAGGTTCATGGCCTCCCCAACCGGCATGATCGTGGCGGAAACCGCGTCATTTTCCCATATCTTTTCATTCACCAGGTCTTCCACCAGAAGCAGCTCTTCCGAGGTGATCGCGGAGAAATGCGTGAAATCGAAGCGTAAGCGCGACGGCTCAACAAGGGAGCCACTCTGTTTCACATGATCGCCCAGAACTTTCCTGAGCGCCCACTGAAGCAGGTGCGTAGCGGAATGGTTCGCCATGGTCGCGTGCCTCAGCTTTGCATGCACCCTGAGATTCACCACGTCCGAGACACGAAACGTGCCTGACCTGACGCGGCCCTTGTGGACAATGAGACTGGGAAACGGTTTGATCGTGTCTTCAACTTCCAGTTCACTCCCATTGTGGACAATGAGGCCCAGATCGCCGACCTGGCCGCCCGATTCCCCATAAAAGGGGGTCCGATCTGTGACAATTTCCACACGGTCGCCGGATCGGGCCTCCTGAACCTGTGCTCCCCCTTTGATAATTGCCGTTATGGTTCCGGAATCCTCCAAAGTTTCGTATCCGGTAAAATCGGTGGTTGTTCCTTGCTCAAGGACACTCTTCAAACTGGCAGCGTCCTCGCCTTGCATGCCTTCCCAGGATTGGCGTGCCATCTGTCTCTGATGCGCCATCTCACTGTCAAAGCCCGCATGATCCACGAGCAGGCCCGCCTCGCTCGCCATATCTGCCGTAAGATCGGGAGGAAAACCGAACGTGTCATACAGCCGGAAGACGACAACCCCGGGCAAGGTCTTTCCACCCTGAGACCGCACCTTCGCGACTTCTTCCTCGAAGAGAACGATACCCCGTGCCAGGGTCTCGAGAAAGCGCTCTTCTTCGTTGCGGATCACTTTGTTGATGAGCACCTCGTGTGCAGCCAATTCGGGATAAGCATCCGACATGATCTTGACCACGACACCGGCGGAGTCGTACAGGAAAGGTTCATTGAACCCTATATATTTTCCGTACCGCAACGCTCTCCTGAGTATACGCCTGAGAACGTAGCCGCGTCCCTCGTTTGACGGCAAGATACCATCCGCAATGAGAAACGCAGCAGCACGGCTATGATCGGCAATCACCCGTATCGCCACCGAATCCAGATCCTGGCCGCGGCACAACTTTCCGGACAGCTGCTCGACCCGATGAATGATCGGTTTGAAGAGGTCGGATTCCCAATTGCTCTTCACACCCTGCACCACTGCTGCCAGGCGTTCCAAACCCAGACCCGTGTCAATGGATGGACGAGGCAACGGCGTCATCCTGCCCGACGAATCCCGGTCGAACTGCATGAACACGAGATTCCACAGTTCGAGAAATCTGTCGCAGTCGCATTCGGGGCCGCAATCAGGGTTATCGCACGGCATGTCGTCGCCCTGATCGATATGAATCTCTGAGCACGGGCCGCAGGGACCGGTATCCCCCATGCTCCAGAAGTTGTCCTTGTCACCCAGACGGACAATGGGATTGGTGCCGGACCCCAGGATCCTCCGCCATATCCCGTCCGCATCGTCATCGTCCTTGTATATGGTCACATGAAGCTGCTTCTTGGGAAGTCCCACGGTTTTCGTGAGGAATTCCCATCCGAAAGCTATGGCGTCTTCCTTGAAATAATCACCGAAAGAAAAGTTTCCCAGCATCTCGAAAAAGGTGTGATGCCGGGCCGTGTGACCCACATTTTCGAGATCATTGTGTTTTCCGCTTACCCGCAGGCATTTCTGAGAAGTGGTCGCACGCTCATAGGGCCGCTTCTCCTCACCGGTGAACACTCCCTTGAACTGGACCATGCCCGCATTCGTGAAAAGAAGCGTCGCATCGCCGGACGGGACGAGAGACGAACTCGAAAGCCGTTTGTGGCCTCTTTCCTCAAAGAATCTCAGAAATTGTTCCCGCAACTCAGCACCGGTCATATGCCCTCCGGTCAGATTGGTTTGCAAACGAGAGCGCCTACCTAAAAGATAAACATTCCTGGCCAGTAACCCATCCCCGCCCTTCATCCGCGGTGCGGACGCGACTCACTCGTGGCAGCTAGTTATTCAGGAAAGCCAACGAATCAGGGGTCAAACCGGATAAGTTTACCACATCACAAGAGTTGTGCGCAAGCCATAGAAACTGGCGGTAGTATCCTCAGTTGCGGGCGGGAAAAGACCGTCATTGTGAGCGCAGCGAAGCAGTCTCCGCCTTCAAGTATCGAGATTGCTTCGTCGTTTCACTCCTCGCACCGACAGCGGTTATCCGCTTCGTCCGAGTCCCTGAATGATAAGTCGCGGTAGTGAGTCATCAGAACCGGGATCAATGGATCTACCAGCTAGCCGAATAATATTAGAATATTAATCGTTTTAATAAAGTTTTACTTTAATAATTTACCATTACATGTTGAAATTGATAATATTTATATTGACACTGTTTCGCGACGATGCTATCGCTCCTCCCACGGCCCGGATTCACCCACGTTCCACAATTCCACCGGGATGGCAGGGAAATTTGAAAAAGAACACCGCTACTCGCTCGTTCGGCGCAGGAAAAAGGGAAAGTCACGATTCTTCAGCGTTTTATTCCAGAAAACTCTACAGCGTTCAAATCGCTGATGCTCATTCCGAGGAAATAAACCACATACCTCCTGAGTATCTCGATCGGGTGTTCCTCGGGTCTTCCGAGCGCATGGCGGAACTTCCGGACAATTCCGTCGGCCTCATGGTGACCTCGCCCCCGTACAATGTCGGGAAGGACTACGATTTGGATCTGAGTTTCGACGAATACGTTTCGTTTCTGGGACGGGTGCTGCAGGAAACTCACCGGGTGCTTGTTCCCGGCGGTCGCGTAGCGTTCAACGTCGCGAATCTCGGGAGAAAACCTTACATACCTTTGAACGCTCACATGGCTTTTCTGGCATGCAATTTGGGTTTCCTGATGCGAGGCGAAATCATTTGGGTCAAAGGAAAAGGGCTGAGCGGGTCTTGCGCATGGGGATCCTGGATGTCTGCGGCAAATCCTACGTTGAGGGATCTGCATGAATATGTGCTCATTTTTTCGAAACAGCGATTTGACAAGCCGGTGAAGGGCCAGTCCACCATTTCCCGCGAGGAGTTCATGACTGCCACCACCAGCGTTTGGAACATCCCTCCGGAATCCGCCAGAAGAGTGGGACATCCCGCGCCATTTCCCGTGGCGCTCGTGGAGCGCCTGATCAGGCTCTACACTTTCGAGGGTGAGACGGTCTTGGATCCTTTTATGGGCAGCGGTTCCACTGCAGTTGGAGCGCTCAATTGCGGGCGGCACTTTGTGGGTTACGAAATCGACCCTTCGTACATTTCCGTATGCATGGACCGTGTATCCCGCAGCCGCTGCAATCTTCAGACAGTTTAGATTCGTAATTCGTTGCGCACCCGGTCCCTGAATCAGGACAGGTATCCTTCTTCTGCCATTATTTCCACATACTGAACGCGAATAATCCACTTCCCGCCACCTCCGAGGCGAAAGAACTTCAGGATCTGCCACGTTAGCGGCGGAGCCTGTTTCAGCAGCAATTTCGCTCTTTCTCGTTGACGAATCGAGACCACTGGATTAATCTAGTACAGTTTGACACCAACAAGGGTTAGTGAGCATGAACGAGTCATATGAAATCGTCTGGCATGGCCGCGGAGGACAGGGAGCAGTCACTGCGGCCAAGATTCTCACAGAAGCCGCATATTACCAGGGCTTCAAGGGCGTGAGCGCGAAGCCCACCTATTTTTCCGAAAGGCGCGGTGCACCGGTGAGCGTTCACACGCGAATCGCTGCTGAACCGATTCGAACGTTTTCCAATGTGCTGTCGGCCGATATAGCGGTTGTTTTGGACGACAATCTTTTGGACATGGTCAATGTCACGGCCAACCTGAATGACGGCGGCCTGATTGTCGTGAATTCCGCTCGTTCGCCCGAAGAACTGGGTTTGCGGGGCCCATTCTCCATCGTGATCGCCGACGCGTTTCATTCTTCCGAGACAGCCGGTCTGATCGTGGAGGGCAATGTTCTTATTTCAACTTCTATCCTGGGTCCGTTCGCTGCCGCATCTCACCTGGTGAGCCTTGACAACATCAAGAAGGCGATAGAAAAAAATTTTAGAGGCGCAGCTCTGAAGAGAAATCTTGCGGCCCTGGACCTTGCCTACAGGGATTCGCGAATCTTCCGGTACGAGCTTCCGGTTGCTTCGGCCCACGCCTGATTCCCATTATTATTCCGGACCGCTGGATTGTCCCGAATCAATCTGGTGCGCCTCAGAAGCGCGAGGGCTACATGTCTGACGATATAAGAAATACCATGAAAGCTGCGTCCACTCCTGCTACCGGAGAAGCGGGCAGAACCGGTGACTGGCGGTCTCAGACCCCGTGCATCGACCACGAAAAATGCTCTCAGAAGGACTCCTGCCTGTTGTGCTGGTTGTATTGTCCCGATGGCGTGATCTCCCGTGATTTTCCCCTGGAAATAGATTTGGAATTCTGCAAGGGATGCGGCATTTGTGCCGAAGAGTGTCCGCGAAAAGCGATTGCTATGGTTGACGGACGCTCAGCGGAGAAAGAGTCCGAATAACGTGACGCCGATCTGATCGGTGCACGTGCCGACGGGTTCGGAAAGCTGGTCTGAGGAAATTTTCATGAGTGAAGTCAAGATTATTACCGCCAATTCGGCTGCAGCGGCTGCCGCTTCATTGTGCAGGGTTCAGGTTGTGGCTGCGTATCCCATAACTCCGCAGACTCCCGTTACGGAAGATCTGGCGGCCATGGTGGAAAGAGGAGAGCTGGAGGCGGAGTATCTCACCGTGGAAAGCGAGCATTCGGCAATGGCGTCGGTTGTGGCGGCATCACAGATCGGAGCTCGGGTATTCACTGCAACCAGCGCAAACGGGCTATTGTACATGCACGAAATGCTCCACTGGGCTGCGGGAAGCAGGGTGCCCGTGGTCATGGCCTGCGTAAATCGCGGGGTGGGGGCTCCCTGGACGATACTCAACGATCAGCAGGACTCCATAGCCCAGAGAGACACGGGATGGATCCAGCTTTACTGCCGTAACAGTCAGGAAGTGCTGGACACCATCATACAGGCATACAAAATAGCCGAGAAGGCGCTGATTCCCATCATGGTGTGCTACGACGGCTTCGTGTTGTCACATGCCACGACTCCGGTGGAAATTCCCGACCGCAAGGACGTGGATTCTTTTCTGCCGTCATACGCAAACGGATCCGACGTTACTGAAGGCGGATACGTGAATGTCAATCCGCTCATCCTGAGCGAGCCGCGACCGGATGCAACGGGCGCTCTGAAGCCGGGTTACATGGATCTGCGTTACAGGCTTCAGCAAGACCTTCTCTCGTCCATAGACACCATCGGGAAGACAGATACGGAATTCGGAGCAGTATTCGGAAGGTCGTGGGGAGGGGTAATCTGGAAATATCGCATGGAGGATGCCGATCATGCCCTGGTTAGCATGGGTTCTCTGGCTTCCGAGTGCACCCTTGCCGCGGATTCCATGCGGAACCAAGGTCTGGCCGCGGGGGTTGTAGGCCTGCGGGCTTATCGCCCATTTCCCGCACGTGCCCTGACACGGGCTCTCCAACGGGTCAAGACCGTCGCTGTTTTTGAAAAGGACGTGAGCTACGGGTATGCAGGTGCACTCGCGATGGACCTCAAGGCTGCGATGTTCGACGCGAACATGAGGCCGAGGTTCTCGTCGTTCGTGGCGGGACTTGGCGGCCGTGACGTCAGGCCCGAACAATTGGCGGCGTCGGCGGCGGGAGCGATCAAAGAACATACGGTGTACGGCTGGATCGACGTCCGCGAATGAAACCGTGATGGCGATCCGGGTCAAACAGGAAGAATAATATGGCTACAAAGGCTGTCAGGGAACTACCAAGAGAAGAATTTATTTTGCCGGGAACCCGGTCCTGCGCTGCTTGCGGTTTGATGCTCACTTACCGGCATTCACTCAAAGCGTTGGAAGACGCCAAGACCATAGTTGCCGTGCCCGCAAGCTGCATGACGGTTCTCCACGGCGTTTATCCGATTACTCCCGTGAAAGTGATTTGTATCAACAATCCGTTCGCATCGACGGGCGCATCGGTTTCCGGGATTGTGGCAGGCCTGAAAGCCACCGGGAAAGAGGGCTATACCGTGGTGGCGTTCGCCGGTGACGGCGGGACGTACGATATAGGAATTCAAGCCCTGTCCGGGGCCCTGGAGCGAGGCACTGACTTCATTTACGTGTGCTACGACAATGAAGGATACATGAACACCGGAACACAGCGATCCAGCGCCAGCCCTGCAGGGGCCATCACCTCCACAACACCGGTCTTGGCTAAACTCCAGCACAAAAAGGACATGATCCGCATCGTGGAAGCCCACCGGATTCCGTATGTGGCGACAGCCTCGCCTGCCTTTCCTCTGGATTTGTACGACAAAGTACGTACAGCGAAAAATATTCACGGCCCGCGATACCTGGAGGTTCACGCACCTTGCCCTCCCGGTTGGGGATTCCCGAACAAACTGCTCATCAAGATGGGAAAACTGGCCGTAGAAACAGGCATACACGTCCTGTACGAAATCGTTGACGGCAAATTCCGCCTCACATCGAGGTCTTTGGCGCTTGCGAAAAAGGGAAGAAAAAAAACCGTTGCAGATTACGTAAAGGGCCAGACCAGATTCAAGAAAATCACCGACGAACAGGTCCGGGCGCTGCAGAAGTTCACCGACTTGCGCTGGGAAGAATTCCTCCGCAGGCATTCTGAATCCGTTTAGGGCTGGACGTTGTCAGCGAACATATTCGCTAATGTCGATTCCCGCACATTCATTTCGACTCAGATCCCCCTGTCAAGCAAGCCGGCAGTGGCACCCGGCGTTCTAGAACTGAAAACAATACTGGTCGCCTTACGACCGGGCGTGAAGCGATAACCGCATTCAAACAGCTGCATCGCCCGGTGTCTCACCGAACGGATACCATCCCGCCGATTTTATTCGAGACAAACTCCGCCGGGAATGAGAAAATACCACTAAGACGGTACGTGGTGTTCCTTACCCAACGTGATTGTCCTTTAAAAGAAAGGAGCGCAGCCATGGAATACAAAAGCATCCAGGGGACGGTTTATTCCCGAAGCGCGTTGAGTCCCCCCGTCATCAATTCCAGTTCCGCTCTGAAATATGGAATTCGGGTCCCGTGCATGGCGGAGCCCGGTCAGTACTCGGGGCTGGAGGTTGACGGAAATGTCAAGCTGCGGATGGTGGTAGACCAGGGCAAGAAAAAAATGACCTGCCACGCCAAGGTGGACTGGATAGAACAAGACGAACGTTCCGGGCAGGCATATGTGGGATTCGGAAGTCTTTCATTGAGCAGTGAGGAATTTGCCCTTTTGCTCAGGAATATCGCTGCTGAACCCGGCCAACCCCTGCAATTCGGCGCCAGTGTCAGAGACAAGGCTCCTGAGGCGGAAGCAGTACTCGTCAGCGAGACCGCAAAAGAAATCATGCGGCTCAAAGCGGTCAATTTTCCCGTGAGCATTATCGAGGAAGTGGATGAAAAACGAGGGGAGGTTCCGTTCTCCGAATTCGTGGTGGCAGCGGTGAAACAATACCTGAAGAGCTGAATCACACCCGTCGCTGTGCATTAGAAAAGAAAAGGCCGCATCCGTGTGACATGACCGTGGCATACCAATGCGCACATGGGCTCGGTTCATGGTCCGACCGTGTTGCAGGAGAACGGCAAGCGTGTCCTTGCCGAGCCTGCGCTCCCTGACCAGGGCCTAATCGGGGGTGATTACTTTCGACGCGGTATTGAGTGATTCTATGATTTCGTACATGTTGGTGACCTTGCCCGCCCTGAGTTTGTCCTCAAGGCCGAAGTGCTGGAGACACGTACCGCAGGAGAGAATCTCCACCCCTTGTTCCTCAAGCAGCACAATTGCGTCGGCTGCTTCTTCGTCAACGGTCGTGAGTTTGACTCCCGAATTAATGAAAATCATTCGCCACGGTTTGGGCAGAGTGTCCAACCAGGTACGCAGAAACCCTCGCATGAGTTTGGTCCCCAGTTCGTCATCGCCCTTCCCCATTGCATTGCTTCCTATGTAGATCACTTTCTTTTCTTCCCCTGGCCTGTGTTCAGGGACGGGACACGGCAAGAACTCTTCCGGGAACTCCGGAATCGCATCCTGCCGCTCAATGGCGATCTCGAATTGTTCGCCACGTTTCAGCACGTCCACGCGACAACCCTGGTTCCTGGCGAATCTGCTCACGTTTTCCCGCGAAGTGTCATTATCCACGAGAACCCTGAAACGATTGCCGCCGGATTCTTCCAGGGCTTTCTTGATCTCGAGCACCGGCTGGGGGCATGCAAGACCTCTGGTGTCGACAGTGACGATGTCGTTCATTTCTGCTCCTTACACGGCTGCGATCGCGTTCTGCGGGATAGCTGATAGGCTGTCCGTCAGCCGAAGAAATTGGTGGGTGCGGCGTATCATCCGTGTTAAGATCCCGTGTCGTTCATGGTATCAAACTGCATAGCTATTGTCTATTTGAGTTATAACATTTTCCTTTACAAATGACAGGAGCGCACAGTGGGTGACATAGGAGTAATCGGAGCCGGAAATATGGGGGCGGCTTTGGTGAGAGGTCTCGTGAGATCGGGACAGACCCCGGCGGACGCGATCGCCGTTTTCGATGTGGACGCGGAAAAGGTTCGGTCTCTCGAACGTGAGTTGGGAGTCAAAGGCTGCTCGCAGGTTCACGACGTGGTAGCGCCGAACACCGAATCGATCCTCCTGGCAGTGAAACCTCAGATCATGGGGGATGTTCTCGATTCCATTGCCTCCTGCATACATCCCGGGCTGCTGGTCATCTCCATCGCCGCCGGAATTTCCACTGCCTTCATGCTGTCACGACTGACGGAAAAGGCTCGCATCATACGGGTCATGCCCAACGCCGCGGCCATGGTGGGGGAGAGCGCGTCTGCGGTGTGCAGGGGAGGAGCCGCCGACGATCGCGATCTTGAGAAAGCTCTCCGCATCTTTTCTGCAGTCGGCACAGCAGTGGTAGTGGACGAGAAGGCGATGAACGCCGTGACTGCGCTTTCTGGCAGCGGCCCGGGTTATGTGTTCCTCGTGATGGAGGCCATGACCGACGCAGGGGTATACATGGGATTGGACAGGCCGACGGCTCGGGCACTCACGGTGCAAACGCTCCTGGGTGCAGGAAAACTGGCTGCAGCAGGTAACACGCCTTTCTGCGAACTGAAGGATCGCATCACCTCTCCTGCCGGAACGACCATTTCCGGCTTGCAGGTGTTGGAAAGGTCCGGGGTGCGAGGTATTTTCATGGAAGCCATCGCGGCGGCTTCACGACGCGCTTACGAACTTGATTCGGTCTGATGGCAGAATGTTCAGGCTGAACGCTTGCCTGCGGTAACGTTTTGCGATACCCCTTGAGGGTAAATTCCTTCTCTTCGTTGTGAAATAATGGAACGACAATTCCAATGTCCGTCCTGCGGCGCAGGAAACGTGGTGACCAATCCCGGAATTGTGATGAAGGTCTGCGATTTTTGTAAGACCGCCATCTACTGGGATAAGGAATCCGCTCTTTCCGCAGGACAAAAATCGCTCGATCTTCCCCCGTCTACCCGCTTCAAGCTTGGAATGGGCGGAAAAATCAGAGACCGCTCGTTTCGCGTTCTGGGACGTCTCACCTACTCCCACGAGAACGGCACCTGGAACGAGTGGTTTATTGAAATGCAGGGCGGGGAAATCATCTGGCTTACCGAGGACGAAGGGGAAATCTTCCTGGAAAGTCCCGTGACCTTGACAACTCCGGTTCCCTCACATCATGAGCTGCAACCCGGAATGAAAATCTCCCTGAACTCCCAGACAGGCGTTGTGGAAGAAATCGGCGAGGCCCGCTGTTTAGGAGGCGAAGGGCAGATCCCCTTCAAGGTGGAAATCGGGGCGACCTACCCTTACGCGGACGGAGCAACAGAATCGGGAAAACTGTCTTTTGGGCTGGAGTACGACCCGGCCACCGGTGCGGTTAAGGCATACCTGGGGCGCATTCTGGATCTGAAGGGGGACAAAGTAAAATCCCAGGCCAGAGAGGCCCCAGTCGTCCGGACGGGGGAGATCATCAGGTGTCCGTCCTGCGGGAAACCCTATGAGGGGCGCCGCGTAGATACAACCGCCGTGGTTGTCTGCGATTCGTGCGGTGCAGCATTGGGACTGGACGAGGCTCAAGCTCGCGTAGTCGGAAAAAACGAGGGACCCCAGCCGAAATTCTCTCTGAGAATCGGTTTGCCGCTTGCTTTTGACGGAGTGAGCTACGAGGTGATGGGCCGCGCTGTGTATGTGCAGATGGACGAAGGGGTCGAGTACACAACGCATGAATACGTTTTATATAATCCCGATGCAGGTTACCTGTGGCTTTCGGAAGATCGCGGGCATTACAATCTCGGCCGAGTAGTCCATACCCGGCCCACCACGCTCTCGAGGCCAGTTCCCAGGAAGGCCGTCTCCGTGGGAAACGAGACTTTCAAGGTTTTTGAAACCGGGCGGGTCACCTTGCGCTGGATTGATGGCGCATTTCCCTGGAAAGCTGCGGTTGGGGAAAGCACGCGTTACACACATCTCATAAAACCTCCTGAATACCTGGACGAAGAAACCACAGGAACCGAGGTGGAACTCTTCAGAGGACGGTACGTGGCTCCCGAAGAAATGCGACGGGCCGTTCCGGAGGGCGTTGCTCTTCCGGAGCCGCGGGGCATCAACTCGTGTCAACCGTATGTGAACCGGTGGACCCAAGGACTGGCGAAAATCGGTTTTGCCTTCTTGATACTCAATGTGGCCCTCTTTTTTTACAGTCTCGCGGTGGAGAAGAAAACGCTTGTTCTCCGGGAGCAGGTGAAGGCGGAAGACTATTCCAAGGAACACCTCAGCCGGCCTTTCAAGGTGAGCCACGATTCTAGCATTATGCGCCTTGAGGGCCATCTGCCGTTGAACAATTCGTGGATGGCATTGGACTTCGGCCTCGTCGACGCAAAGGAGCGTGTGCTTTCCACGTTCGGCAACGAAGCGTCGTATTATCATGGACAGGATTCCGAGGGTTCGTGGACAGAAGGATCAAGGCATTTCGCTTCTCATTTCAAAATCGACAAGGCGGGGGACTACCATCTCCTGGTTCATGGAAAAGGCGGTAGCGGGCAAAACGCTCCCCAATTGAACGAGCCTTTGAACCTAACTCTTTTTTCGGGTGTCACCATTTCCTGGTATTTTGTCGTCCCAATGACAGCTGCCGCATGTGTGGCGATACTCGAATGGCTGCTCCGGCGGAGGTTCGAATCCAAACGCTGGGCTGAAGCGTCGACAGATAGCGGCGGTTGACAAGCCGATGCGTGTCCTTTGCCCGAGCCCGGGTTATGGAGCAGAGCCTACCGTTGCGGAGATACCGTGAAAAGTCTGGTCACCAAAGTCATTGTGACAGGTATGCTTCTTACTCTGACCATCGGAGCGTACGGCGGATGTTTCAGGGGTTGGTTCCTCCCCAAACCGCTCGCAGCACCGGTGAGTCTCCGGGACGGTTCCGTCAGGTCCGGAAGCGGCGGTAGGGCACTGTTCTTCGTGGGTGGACGGACGCATTACGGAGGCGGGTACAGTCCGGGAAAATGATGATTTTGACGGCAGCGAGATCGCGATCAGCACTTTTCAATTCATTCGCCATCTCCTGAACCGTCCATAAAAAGTTCGCCAGCCATTTTTTCTGTTCTCTCGAATCTCCGGCGGAGAAATTACATCGATGTGTAATCGTTGAGTCTCGCGGAGGAACTATCGTTGCCCCGTCATTGCGAGGAATGAAACGACGAAGCAATCTGGATATTTAAGGGCAGAGATTGCTTCGTCGCGTCGCTCCTCGCAATGACACTGATTCGCGTGCCGACCAAGTCGCTGATTTGAAAGCAATTTGCGGGACACCACACTAGTAATGCTGCAATTAATAAGCAGCGTTTCAGATTCTCATTGACAAGCGGCACAAAGAAGACCTTATTCCCGTTCGGGGTGATGTCGAGGGGAGGCGCCGGGTCCCATCCTGACATTCTAGCCCCAGGTTACAAGGCTCATGGACAACAGATTGAACAGATACGGATGAAAAGGCAACACCCTGACTGAGTACCCGTACACACCCGTTTCATCGCAGGGTATTGTGCCTCCGAATTGGTAAATCCCATCGCTGACATCGCCCAGGCTGACCATGGCA
>DATHCX010000264.1:0-9473 GCA_035319325.1 Desulfomonilaceae bacterium | reverse complement strand
TCTGATGGCCAATGACGGCAGGTGCCGAAGGTCTCATCTTGTACGAACGGCCGCGTTCGAGAAAGTTGGAGGGGCCCGATGTCGCTGCCGACGCGGTTATCGACTCCTTCACGTAGAATTCATCATCACCGGAGACCTGTTCCTACCAATTCCCAAACACCGCGATTCCACGCCGGACACCATGTGCGGCAATCACCGTGGCAGCAACAGTTCGGGCAAGTATAACGCATACGGAGGGGTTGTGCACCGGCCATTCAACAGCCGTTTACATGGGGATGGTTTTCTGTGAACGAGGTCCGCGTCCACCCAAACGTACACTATGTCTGGCAACCGCTATAGAAGTATCCGAATATCCATCAGTTTTAGGTGATAAGAGGCTGTCATTGCGAGCGGAGTGAAGCAATCTCCGCCTTTAAGTATCGAGATTGCTTCGTCACTACGCGCCTCGCAATGACCTCCTTCAACATTGCACATGCAAGGGAGGCTTATCAATCCGACAATACTTTCGAGAATTTCGATACGTATCGAGATTGTTTCGTCGTTTCACTCCTCGCAATGATAGAGGTCGAGAACTTCCCCCGGATAAGTGAATGATTACGCTTCTGGGAGGGTTTTTGGAAGGACACTTTACAAAGAAGGTGATCGAAACGCTTTTTTTGAATGCGCATGTGAATGACTCACACTGATTCGCATTGTTTACAGATAACTCGATTCTGGGCACAGGCTGGGGACACTCCTTCGCTGCGGACGACGCAGAGCCATCTCATCACTTCGCTCAGGAGAGCCCCCAGCCCGGCAATCTCATTAATCTTGTGACGGACGCGTATCACTTGCCGCACGGTTTCTCGATGAACAAGAGGGACAAAAAAAATCGTGCCCTAGAATCTTTGGGCACGATTTACCCCCTGGACCTGGATCTATGCGTCTAGGCAATTAGTTGATTTTATTAATTTCGGCGAGAGCTGTTCCCGAGCAGCGGTCAAAATTCCGCTTCCGGTAAGAATATTTTTTTTCTCAGCTTCTCCAACATGCTCCCTGAAGCATTCTGCATACGCATGATCCGGGCCGAGCAGGGCTGACAAGCAGTAGAAGACCTGTTTCTTCCAATGATGAAACGCAGCGTCGTCAAAATCACTTTCAAGGACATGCCATCCGGCTTCTATGAGGTCATTGATGGGTTTATCAACGGACATATCAGACCTCCTTGTAAAAATTGGCGTACTGAGACACTCCTAATTCCTTCTCCTCTGACTATTCATGCACTATGACGCGCTGCGAATTGAGACGAAAATCCCCCACCCGGATTCTAATGCATCTTTTGTGCCATGTGTCCGGATGAAAAAAGGGCAGCAAAGTTGTAATCTTGGGGGAGGGGACATGAACCGGTCATGTGCGGTGCATCGCTATTGAGCGAAAATCGGACACAACCTCAGGTCGGCCCTTTAATTCCGGTCAGTTATAAAAAACAACGTGTCCGAAAAACGCCCAAATTCACTCGGGTGTCAAAAAATCGCACCCGCGACCATAACTCTTCATATACCGGTACAAGGAATCGCGAGATATGCCCAACAGACGAGCCGCCTTTTTCTTATTCCCGCCCGAACGACGAAGAGCCTCGCTGCACATGAGATGGGTTATTTCGCCGGTGAGATCATGAAGGCTCCGATTCTCGGGAAAACACACATTGCACGACCAGTCTTCGGATAGTGAACTCAATTGGGGCAATGAAAGGTGTATCTTTCCTTCATGGGCAAGCATCAGGGCTCGTTCGAGAACGTTGCGCAGTTCGCGGACGTTTCCCGGCCAGCCATAGTGCGACAGCGCGTCCAGAGCGGAGGAATCCGGTTGCGGGATTTCCATCAGCTGCATTTCAGCGGCAAGTTTTTCCATGAGTTCTTTGACGAGTACGGGGATGTCCTCAATTCGTTCCCTCAACGGCGGCACGGATATGGAGAATACATTCAGCCGGTAGAACAGAGATTGGAGAAAACGGCCTTTTGCCACCTCATCGTGGAGATCCCGGTGAGTCGCTGCCATAAGCCTCGCATTGACCCGAACGCTTTTTTCTCCGCCCACCCGAGGGAATGTCCTCGTATCGAGAAAGGTCAGCAGCTTGGATTGGAGCGGAAGTGAAAGCTCTCCGATTTCGTTGAGCAGGAGGGTTCCGCCTTCGGCAAGTTCAAGGAGTCCTCGTTTGCGGCCACGCGCTCCCGTGAACGCGCCGGCTTCATGGCCGAAAAGTTCGGATTCCGCGAGCTCGTGTGGCACTGCCGCGCAGTTGATTGCAAAAAAGGGTCCTTTGGCCCGTCTGGAATGGTCGTGCATCCACCGGGCAAGGTAATCTTTTCCGCTTCCACTCTCACCAAGCAAGAGTATGATGGAATCCGCAGCAGCAGCATAGCGTGCTTTGGACAGGGCGGATTTCATGGCCTGTGAAGGGTAGTCCACGGGAATGATCCGAGAGGCCGGATCTGCCTTCCTGCGTTCCGTAATATTCCGGGAGATTCCGCAGATCCCTATGATTTCTTCTCTGCTGTTTCTCAGTGGAATCCTGATGTCGTGGAACGTGAGGTCAGATCCGTTTACAGATCTGGCATGTTCTTCTTCTATGGATTCCCCTGCCAGGACTCGCAGATCCACATCTCTGATGTGTTTTCCCGCTTCTTCCCCGTACACGTTTTCGGCTTTCAAGCCGATGAGATTTTTCGCCTGCATTCCCAGCAGACTCTCCATCGCGGGATTCACGTGGGTATAGCTGAGAGAGCGATCCTTGATGAAAATGCAGTCTCTGGCTCCTTCGAATATGGCACGGAAGCGTTCTTCGCTTTGCAGCAGTGCTCTTTCCGCTCGTTTGCGATCCGTCACGTCGCGGACAACCGAAAGGCTGATGAGTCCCCAGACGGGGTCCTTCATGACGGTTGAATCCAGGAGCACATCAATAATGGTCCCATCCTTTTTCACATACTGATAAGCAACATCAGAGACTTTGCCTTCGTTCCAAAAAGTGGGGAGCACGGTAGAAAAAGCCTCGCGTGCCGATTCCGGTGCCATGACGAGATCGATTCTCCTGCCCACGACCTCCTCCCGGGTGTAACCGAGTTCCTGCATCCACTTTTTGTTTACGTTCAGGAGATACCCATTTTGATTGATGGAATGCATCATGACGGCGGAATTCTCGTAAATATCCCGGAATCTGGACTCACTCAGGCGCAGAGCCTCTTCCGCCTGCTTACGCTCAGTGATATCCTGAACGTGAACGAGGTAGCCTGAAATCCGCTCTCCCTCAAACGTTCCCGTAGACGGATTGATCAACACGTCCAGATGAATCTTTCCCGCTTTCCTGGTTCTGAACAGTTTCAGCGAACTGAAATCGAATCGAATTTCAAAGCGAGCGGTTTCTCCCATGCCCAGGCTGTCTTTCACCAAATCGGGCAGCAGTCCATGACTGAACAGATCGAAGCCCCTGAACTCGTCAAAATCAGATATGCCGAATATCTCGAGTGCAGTGCGGTTTGCGCTTATCAGTTTCCCTTGCGCGTTGAACAGGTGAATTCCTATGGGTGATTGTTCGTAGAAGGTTCTGAAGATTTCTTCGCTTGCCTTGACGTAGTCCCCTCCCGAACGGTATTGTTCCAACTCCGCGAGAAGTTCCTCATTCCGGGATTGGAGAGCAGTTCGGTCGGTCGCTTGCTGTTCCAGATTCTTGCGCGCTAACTGGAGGGCCAGATCGGCGGCTTTTCGTGCTTGAACCTCCCGTTCCAGGCGTGCCTTGGAACCCGCGAGTTCAGCCGTCATTCCTTTCAAGCGGAATTCCGTGTCATGGTTTGCTCGCCGCAACGCTTCGTGCGAGGACACTGCGGTGAGAACCCTTCCCAGGCAGGCTGCCACTTCTTCAAGAAAAGCGAGCAGTTCCGGTGTGACACAATTCTTTCTGCGGTCCGTGAGGTGCAGAATGCCCACGGCTCTGGAGCCTGTACGCAGAGGAACCAGGGCGGCGGATTCGTAGCCGTCCGAAAGGCACCTGAATCCTTGGCGGAGCGGCAGGTGTTCCGCAGATGCCATAACCGGCACGCTTGACATACTGTTGGTCCAAAAGGCGCCGCTTTCGGTAAAGCATGACGGGGAAGAATCACCGGTTCCGCGGATCACCTTTCCGCACAGGCACTCAAGCGACACCTTTCCGGACGGACCGCGGACAACGTTGCCGCCCGTCGTCCTGCGGCAGAGGGACGATTCCTCTCTTACAAATGTGCTTGCGAAACCCGTCGTTGCGAAAAAGGGAAAGTCGTCTCCATCCTGCAGCCGAATTCCGATGGCATCAAACGTCGTAATTTCTTGTATGAACCCGACAATTTCTTTGAAGGTGCGCCGCGAATCGATTTCCCGGTTCAGAAGATCGAGGATTCTGCTCGTGAGATCCTGGCCTTTGGTGCCCCATGTTCTCTTTCGGATTTGATCCGAATCTGTCCGGCAAGCTGCAGGTGCTTTCTCGGATCTTCCTTTTCGCGCGTTCCCGCTTTTCTTCACGGCGAAGAATCCCTGTACGGTTCCATCGAGGAAATGCTCAGATCACTCTATTTGAGAGTATATAGCAGTTCTCGAAAATTCTGTCGGATTCTTTCTTGACTCTCGCCCACAATCCGACGATCCAATCATGTCATTGCGAGGAGTGGAACGACGAAGCAATCTCTGTCTTGGTTAATTGGAGATTGCTTCGGGCTTTGCCCTCGCAATGACAATGTTCCACTTTCAAGGTTACACTAACCGACATTATTTTCGAGAATCCCTATAAACGAAAACAACGGACCGCCGCGACCAAGTTAAGGTTCTCGTTCATATTACCATGGTACGATCAGGAACTGCCCGCGTGAATTCTCAAGGGGTTCGGAAAATGCTCCCCACACGCTCTTTCATGTGCGAGGCAGCTCATACCGCTTCGCTTTTCAAGATGTAACGTGGCGGGCATGTTCCCTCCGCTGCGAACGGCACCGCCTGACTGGGCTTCGGGGACATGCCCACCCTCTACCCAGTGTCCTTCCCTATTGGCGCAACGGTATCAGAGATCGCGGTCAAGACCCCGGCCTTTTCCTCTGTCACTACTCCGCAGTTCTTCCTTCGGCAAAAGGATCGAACAGCGTCACGTCTTTCATAGCCCCGAACGGGCAGACCAGGCCGCACATTCCGCATGCCACACATTTTTGAACATCAAAGACGATCTTGCTGTCAGCCGGCGAAATGCTCAGAGCGCCTGTCGGGCAGAGTCCGGTGCATGCGCCGCAGTGAACGCACAATTCTTCTTCTCTCCAGACTTTGTCCGCCAGGAATTCCACCACGACCTGATGGTCTTCCAGGAATTTTATGGACTTGTCTATGGTTTCTTCGTCTCCCCGGAGCTCCAGCAGAATCCTGCCTTCACGCCGCGGCAGGATTTTTGCCTCGAGTATGTTGAAAATGAGGTCGAAATCTCTTGCAAGCCTGTAAATAACCGGTTTGTACATAATGTTCGACCTGAATATCAATAAGACGTTTTTCGAAGCCATCACTCACCTCGTTACGAAGTCCCTGCGATAAGCAAGGATCCGGATTTCGGGCACATTTGGCGGGGAACCGTACGCGCCTGGCGACCGAGAAGACTCATCCCTCAATGGAGCCCTCCGCGAGCGGCACAAGATCTATTTCTCCGCATACGGCGATCTTGTCGCCCAACACTCCGAGCGCCCCGTCAACTCCGGGTACGGTCACTGCCCACTCGACAGCGGATTTCAGGTCTGAAGGAATCCGGATGCGATTCCCCAGAGCGGTTGCCATGGCGTCGGCAAATATCACGTCTCTTGCCACGATCGTAGCCGCATCGGCGTTTCCCAGGCTCAAAGACGGCCCAACCGTAGCCGACGACGTGCACACGCCGACCGGAATGGGCGTGGCCGGTATTCTAATCCCGATTCGCCGATTGAATGGAGAATTCCCAGCAAAAAGGCCCACGACGACCGGTTCGGCAATTTTCAGAAAAATGTCTCCGCCGTTTTCGATGATCAATTCCGGCGACAAAGGCAGTAGGCCGCGTCCCACATAGTCAGCCACGGCTCCCGCTACGGAGGCCATGGGGCCGGTTCCCGTCTTTTTGCCGGCTCGGACCATTTTCAGGACCAGGGGCGAATCAGCAGGGTCTTCTTCGATCGGCACCAGGCTCGTCAGAAATGAGCGCCTGGCCGCGATGGCCCATTCCACCTGCGCCCGGCTTTCTCGAATGAGTCTTTCGGTTTCCTGCTCCAATGGAGACAATGCCTTGACATACAGGTCCGATGTTTCCACCTCCACGCGAAAGGCCGCAAATCGTTCTGTGTTTCTCAGATCCCGATATGTCCTGGGTTCATACACGCAGGGAACGGTCATGGTCGCGTAGCCTCTCTTGCGGCTTTCTTGTGGTGGGATTGTCCTGTACTGCGACTCATGTGTTGTACCACTGCTCGTGAACCGCGACACCGATCCGCCATGCACACGGATTCAGTTTTTTAATTGGAACGGCACGGAAGGCAGTGTTTCCTGGGGTTCGCCCAGCAGGAACTTTCCCGACTCGATCCATTCCTTCAAGATGGTGGCTATTTCTCTTGCCGCTGAATAACTGGAAAGGGGCGCAGTCGAGACAGTCTTGCCGTCGACGCTAATTTCTCCGCTCCTGAGCTGAGCGTACGAGACATAAGCCATCGATTGCCCGCCACCTGCCGGGTAATCCGAGCCGTAGTCCACGACCGGCACAAGAATCTCCGCATCCGACACGGAGGTGAACCTGGCCATCTCTTCGTTGAGAATGGGTATGGGGATTCCGATCCCCACGTTCAGCGACGTCCCGTAGCCCGTAATCGATGCGCCTCTCAGGAATTTGGCAGACATGCCCTTGAGGTCCCCGCGAACCGACAGGGTACCCGCTCCTCCCATGACGACCCCGTTTTCAGATCTCTTCACCGTGGGGGTGTGCTGGGTTCCCGCGCCGATGACGTACCCTACTCCACCGCCGAGAAAGATCCGGGTCCCGATACCGATCGTCCTGTACAGAGGATCGTTCAATAAGGGACTCAACTGCCCGGAGGTCGAGAAATTGGCGTTCATCATTTCCGGCCTCAGTATGCCCATGTACGTGTAAATGGTCTTTTTTGACAGATTCACCGCACAATTGTAGTTCTGGTACGCATTTCGGGGATTGAGGAGGACCGAGTCGGGAAAGTCCTTGAGCGTCATTTTCGCTTCCAGCGACCTTTTTGGATAACAGTCCGTGCCGTAAGACGACGCCTGTAGGAGAACCTCTCTGCCCGCGACCAGATCCTCGATCACATGGCCGCCTCCATACCGGAAACGTCCGGGAAACACCTTGTTCAGGGGATCGTCTTCACGGGTTTGCGTAGCGCCTATGTAACAGTCCACTGCAGCGATTCCCGCGTATGCTTCAACGCCGTTGAGATAAACTTTGTTCGCTCTCATCCGTGGTTTTGCATGGCCGAAATTCAAGAAGGCTCCTGACGAACACATGATGCCGAATGTCCCGGTAGTGACCACGTCCACTTTTCGTGCCGCCTCAACAGGCCCGGACTCTTTTGTGACGCTGATCATCTCTTCGGCGGTAAGCACCACGGCTTCTCCGCTCTTGATTTTCCGGTTTATTTCGGCAAAAGTTTTGTTCACCTTGAATTCAGACATATCCGACCTCCAGCGCAAGCGTATCCTCAAGCGAACTATAACAATCGAGCTTACCCTTTTTGACTCTACTGGTCAAGAATCTTCCCAAACACCCCGCGAGCCGTACCCCGGTCCATGCTTTTCGTGCTCAGTCTCCAGACGGTAGAAGAGACACCGACGTCGAATATGGCTTGAGGAACGCGGCCCGGACTGCGATAAAGAAGAGGGAACGTAGTCGATCACGTCCTCGAAGGGGGAAGCAGGAGAATCTACATGGACGCCCGTACCATAGCACTGAGCTCCATCCGCCAGGCAGTAGAGGCGATAGACGCAGTGGGCTCGGGAAACAGTCGTTTCATGGCGAGCCGGGCCATTCACATCAATGTGCTCGTGCGTAACGTGCCCGGATTTGAAGCAAAGCTCATGAAAACCGCGTACAACGACATCGGGGCAGAGGTTGCCATCAGTCATGCCGCGTACCACGAAGAGGAGGGCTCGATCACGGACATGATCGTAATGGGCACCGTGTACCAACACCGGGAAGTGAGGCGGATACTCATGCAAAACGCCGCGGTGCAGTCGTGGTTGAAGGAAATCGAACTCGTGACCGAGCCTGCTGAAGAAATTCCGGAATGACATCTCAAGGCTAAGTCCGGGTCGGTGGGGCTGTGGAGACCCCCGTGGCATGTGGGGGTCTCCATCGGTCCAGTCCCGGTTAACCCGTAAATGCGGCGGGTGATCCAGGAAACAGTGGCGGCCGGGATGAGCCGTTCACGCACTCCATTCGCATGGAGTCAACTCCCTCATGAGGGTCCCTTGGCGGATCTGGTGTTTTGATCGGTGGTTTTTTTCATGACCAAACAGTTTTCCCGCACTTCTATGCTCCTGTCCGCTTCCACGGTGCCTTGAACAGGAGACAGGGCAAGGCCGTTCTGCGTGTTGTACATCTCGATGCAGCGGTCTCGGCCGATTATTTCACGCATCTGCAGTCCGATTTCCACGAGGATGCCTTCTTTGTCGAAGTGGTACGTGGCATATCGAAAAAGATCGTCACCACGTATTATCTCTCCGATCTCTTCCCCCAAATCATCATAGGAAAAGTGCATGGGGCTCTTTTGTAGAAGGTCGATAACCTGGCTCTTGCTCATACCGAGCTTTATATCCCTGTACCCTTCGGGTAGCTTCGCCGCGGCGAATGCGCTTCCTGCCAGGAATAAGAGGCACAAAGCCATCGTCATGGAGCGGACTATCCCATTGTTCATTGAATCCTCCGGATTTTTGAAGAATTTATCCAATCATACTACTTTATGCCCCCATAGGAAAGCAATTGTTGTCAGGATATGTAAACTTTTGTGGGCAACGACCTGAGACAAAGATTGAACTTCGACATTCCTTACGAGAGCGCTATGGAATAGCCGGGTTCAGGGTAGCACCGAGTCGGTGATGAGCGTCCGAGTGCGCCGTAGTCAGTGATGGTAAGGGAAAACCCCGGGTTGAGGTAGCAAGCCCGGGGTTGGGGAGGAGAAAAAATTTAAGAACCGATTGCCCGATCGTTGGGTTGGTAAGAGAGCAAGCCTCGTGCCAAAGCGTGCCGGCTCGAAGCGCAGTCGTTCCCCGGCCTTTTCCGCTCGACAGGAAACGCCAAGAACCAACATCAGCGTAGGAAACGGCAAAAAAACATACTTCGAGGTAGGAAACTGTGGGCGCCCCTTAGCCCGGCCGACGAAGCGCGCCACGTCGCGGAACACGGACACCCGGGACATTTTCTTCGAGAAAGAAAAACCCGACATGCCAAAAAATAC
>DATHCX010000263.1:0-11926 GCA_035319325.1 Desulfomonilaceae bacterium | reverse complement strand
CACAATGCCTACTCGGTTCCATCCCGGCTCATCGGTGAGATGGTCAGGGTCAGGATCTATGATGATCGCATCGAGGGAGCTGGGGACGCCTACACAGTACGCATATATAAGCAATTTCACCATCATGGATGGATGATAACCCGGCTTGCCTCCCTTCAAATGATCGTAGTGTCCCTCGATCTCAGAAAGATTCAAACTGTCCACCATCTCACTGACAAACCATGCCAGATGATTCTCTGGCAACCATGTCTTCAATTCCGGCGGCAGTAATAACAACTGATCCGGACTATATGCCTTGAATCGGTGATCGCTCATAACCTCGCGTCATAGCACGCGGTTCCCAAAATGCGAAGCGTTAAGCGACAGACTCTTAAGGATCGGTAAGGCCTGGAGCTACTTACCAAGTGACGTAGCTTCGATTTCTGTGGAATCGAAGATTCCCGACATGGTTAATTCTGCCATCTAGGGGCCAGGTCTATAGGCTCCGTGTCTCTGCGTACACTAAGTGCAGAAGCCTCCTCGTCGAAAAAAGCGAAGGTGGGTAGTTCGTCGATGGACATTGTCGTTTCTTTTTCACCGCCCTGAACTGTGGGCCCAAAACTTGCTCGTCCGCTTCACAGTGACTGACTGAATAATGCCGTAGACCCAGTCGTCTCACAAAAAACCTTTCGGCATCATCGCAACCCTCGTTGTCAGGGTTCCATCCTCTGTTGTTCTTTTTCACTCGCCAGGATTCCGCTGATTCCCTTCAATGCCACACGTTTAATGAGGCTCTCAATCAAATTATGTGCCCGAACTGCGGATTTCGTCAAATCTTCCACTGCTTTCTGGCGAGCTAAAATAGTTCGCCCCCTAGATTTAGTTTTAAGAGGCGTCAAGGTTGACCTGATCTGAAAAAGCGGCTTTTGGAGCCTCACCAAAGTCGCGTAGAAAGATTCTCTGAGTGCTATATTCTCGGCTTCCAGTTCAGCAATGCGTGTTTGCAGCAGTCTCGCACTCTTTTCATGAGCGATCTGAAGGGCCTTCTCAGCTAGTTTCTGATCCGTAATCTCCTGGTGCATTTCCTCTATATGCCTCTGGTGCATAAGAAGAACTTTTTTTTCGAGTCCCGCGTTTTCAATCGAAACAAGTACGAAAGGCCTTTCCGTGATTTTGATTAACCGAAAGGTGAGGCGCCAGCAGGTACTATCTCCGCCGACCAGCAGCAAGGCCTCCACCACACGAGATTCCCCTGTCGAAAGCACTTCTTCCAAAATGGACTGAGTTGTTTCGGCATCAGAAACCTCGAAAAGATCTGGCCAAGAAAATGGGAGCTCCTTTTGAGGGACGCAGTAGAGGCTTGCACATGCCTGATTGGCGGCTATTATTTGAAAGGACTCGTCAAGTAACAATGCAGGCATGGGTAAAGCATCGAGGAGCTTGCACAGGGTCATTGTCCAGATCTTGCTACTGATTTCGAAACTGTCTGAGGAGCTCATATCAGCGTCCAACAGCAAAGCGGAGTCAACGGGTTGCGTGGAAAGATGGTGCCCCTCAAAAAATGTCATGCACTTTCCCCGTTCGGAGCAATCAGAAACCTCAACGTGGCATTGATCATTCATTGACGCTTCCTGCCATTTCTAGCGTTTATCAGGGTTCGGAAGTCCCAACTAGCAACCTTCAGTATTATTCAAGCACCCTGGGCTACTCGTGCTTTTTTTTAGCCAGCCTGTCATTTCTATCCGTGAGGCTCTAACCTGTTCTCATGTTCAGGCCAATTGTCCTGCAAAAAGCTCATCCTCGACCGTTTTCGGGCAGAGGCTTTCCACATTGCCGACAATTCAAAAGCGCTTCGGATTCCTCCGAAAAGGCCCGAATCAAGTCCCAATCACTAAGACTCGTACGATCGAAAGATTGGAGATCCGACATCAAGCCTGCCTCAACGAGGCGCCTGAATATATATTGGAGTTGATCCGACGTCGTGCGGTACTTTTTCACCAAGTCACCGCTGCTCACACCAGAGCGGACATCCGCCATGAATTCACTTGCTTTTATTTTCTTCACTCCAGGCCTCCCGAAAAATGTCGACTTTGCGAGCAGACTCGGAATCACAGATTTTCCGAAAAATCAGCGTCCGGAATACCGAAGAAGTCGATAAGTCATTGAATCTTAGCGAGGTTGGCCGCCGAGGGGATCAGTAGTTTGAACCCTGCTTCCTTGAGGTCTTCTCTCGCCCACACGCATGTTGCTTGAAGAGATATTATGGCTGGTTCGAGTGCCCCACGTGAATGAATTAAAAATAAACTCTCGTCTCCAGCCCTTTTCCTAATAAACCGGGCACGAAATCCTCCCAAGGAGAGATCGATGATTATCCCAGTATTATAGGAGTCTGTCACGTCTTGAATTTGGAGGGGGACTCTGAGCCGCGTTCTAGGAAATCGACGGGTCTCTGACCGGTTGGCCGGGTCATCGAAGAAAGGGGTTCTTTCCCGAACTTCAGCGTTTCTGAGAGCACCGGCCTGGACCAATAGTCGCATGATATGGTCAAGGTCGTCCAAAGACAATGCATACTTGGCCATCAACTCAAAATCTGTGAGCCGTGAGCGTATGTCAGCGGCAATCCGCTTGGCCTTAATTTTTCGGATAGCTGGCATGTCTCTCCCTCAAAACACAAAATGGCTTTGCCGAGACAAACGCTTCTACGCACCGCCTGATCTATTTCTTACTTTCAGCCTTCTGATATGTATGATGGCGGCCAAACAAGATCTTCGGTACCGATTACAATTTTCACATTTTCAGAATTCGGAATTTTACCCGAGTACTGCTCATTCACTTTCAGATAACCGCCAGGGCAATAAGCAATGTGGACACCGAGCCACGTGCTTGGTTTTTGTAAGATTTCACGAGCACTGGGACGATGTTTTCGTGTCTGTGTAGCGGCTGTACTCCTAGCGTCCAAACCAATTTTATGGCTTCTTCGAAGTCCCCACACCCAAAACTTCGGGCCGAACAAACTCCTGCACGATAACTGACCCAATACGTTGAGTGTCATTGTCCCTACAATTATTGAAGGAGTCAATACCAGAAAAATTGGGGCGAATTGGGTAGTTATCATACTCCATTTTTGAATCCACGTCCTGCTGAAATCGAGTTCGTACTGCCTCAGCATCATTCAATCAATGAGTAGGAAATGGTAATATTTATAAAGACATTCAATTATTGAATGGGAGGATTCCATTTTTCCATGCCCCACGTAGTGAGATCCCTTGCCGGTAATACGGTCCAGGGCTTCATCCACCATCACGTTTCATCCATCACCTTGCGAACCGTTTCGAGGAGTTGTCCCCCCCCATACGGCTTCTTGACTGACGCCCGGACGAACTCGTGAGGAACCTCCTGAAGGTCTTCCGAATCAGAATGTCCACTCGATACGATTACCCTCACCTGGGGATCAATTTTGACAAGTTCACGAAGGCACTCTTTCCCGCTCATCTCAGGCATGATCAGGTCGAGGATTACGAGCGCAGTGTCAGGTTGATGCTGCTTGTAAATATCCAGTGCCTCTCTTCCGTTTCTCGCCGTAAGCACCGTGTAACCCGATTTGGTTAGAATCCGTTCTCCAAGCTCTCTCACAAGAACTTCATCGTCCACCAGCAGGATTGTCTCTGTGCCGAGTGCTGGGACCTCTCTTGAATCTGCCTGACCAGGAAGTGGTTCAGCGGTGAATTTCGGCAGGTAGACGTTGAAAGTGGTTCCCTTGCCAACTTCGCTCAAACACTGGATACAACCACCGTGATGCTGAACAATTCCAAGCACGACGGGAAGTCCGAGACCCGTTCCTTTCCGCGAATCCCAACCTTTGGCGGTAAAGAACGGATCGAACATCCTATCCTGGATCTCCTTATCCATTCCCCTGCCAGTGTCTGATACACTGAGGAGCACATAATCTCCCGGCGCAACGCCAGGATGACGAGCGCAGAAATCAATTTCCAGCGTGACGTTTGTCGTCGCCAGGGTAAGGATTCCTCCATCCGGCATGGCTTCTTTGGCATTGATAGCAAGGTTCATCACGATCTGGTCCATTTGGGCCGGGTCCGCATGCACGAGTCCCAAATCGTCGGCCAAGCGCATCTCAATGTGGATCATCTTCGGTAGTGTACGAGACAATAATGGTTCAGTTTTCCGAACTTGAGTGTTCAGATCTAACGGGACGGGGTTTGTCTCCACCTTTCTACTGAACACCAGCAGCCTCTGGACCATCTCAGCCCCACTGCGGGCTGACTGAATTATCTTCTGCAAATCATCGTAGGCTTGGTCTTCTTCATCCCTGTCCTGGAGCAGCAGCTCCGAGTACCCGAGGATTACTGTCAGCAAGTTGTTGAAGTCGTGAGCAATGCCTCCTGTTAAGGTGCCGATGGACTCCATCTTTTGGGCCTGAGCGAGCTGATTCCTCAATTGTTCTCGCTCCTGCTCGGCCTTCTTGCGGTCCGTAATATCTGAAATAACCCCAATCGTCCCCGAATGCTCTCCCTTTGGCCCGCGAATAACAGAAGTGGTAAGGTCTGCCCAAAGGATGCTCCCATCTTTTCTCAGATAACGTTTCTCAAGTCTGTAAGACTCGATCTCGCCCGCCATGAGGTCTTCGAGGTTCCGTTTGGAGATTTCCCTTTCCTCAAGGGGCGTGATGTCAAGGAAGGTAAGTTGGTGCAACTCCTCTTCAGCATATCCGAGCATGTCCAACAAAGCCTGATTTACCTGGAAAATTTTTCCATCTCGATCAAGCAGGTCGATTCCAATGCCTGCGCTATCAAAAACTGCTCTGTACCTCTCCTCACTTGCTCTGAGGGCTTCCTCCGCCCGCTTCCGTTCGGTGATGTCCCGAACAGTCCCTTGGAATCCGATGATTTTTCCATGAGGATCTTTGCGGGCAACCGTCGTTATAAGGCTGTGAATGATCGTCCCGTCTTTTTTCCGCAGATCCATTGGATAGTCTTTCGAGAACCCGATTTCTGCAATCCATGTGATATGAGCCTGTCGATCCTCGTGTTGGGCATACAAGCTGGAGACCTCATTCCCCATCATTTCTTGTCTGTCACTGGGAGAATAACCCAGCATCTCCAGGCCAACGTCGTTGAAGTCTATGAATCGTCCATCCACCGTGGTCATGAACACGAAGTCTCGCGACGTGTCAAAAAAAGTGCGATATCGTTCCTCGCTCTCTCGGAGTGACTCCTCTACACGTTTCTGTTCGGCCAATGCCTTTTGCAATCCGTCAACAGTCTTTCGTAACTCAGCCTCAGCTTCCACCAACTCGCTCTCGACTCGCTCACTGTTCAGCATCATAAAGGCTAGGGTTTCTCCTAGTTGAAGAACAACCACGGAAACAAAAAAGATCAACTGAACCGGGGAATCCAAAAAAATATGGAACTGTGGCTCATAGAGTGACCATATCCCCCTGCCGAGGATCATTACTGAAGAGGGGCTTCAAAGCATCCTATGTGGAGAATGACGGAAAAAAGGACGATGCGAAGACGGAATCGGAGGGCAGAGAGTCTCAACTCTTCCTATCCATATTTGACAGTTCTCAGGAAGCAGCGAATGCCCTGAAACTCTTTAGAGAAAACCTATCCAAGAAGGGCAAGCTGGAGACGGGCGCTGCAAACCAATTCGGATCAGATGCTTTCATGGGAACGGATCCGTACCAAGGCAAGACCATCGTTGTCCAGAAGGGCCACTGCCTCGTTGGTGCCGTCGGTTTTCAACAGGACAAGGAAGGCGAAAGCCAGTTAGCGGAATTAATGAAGCAAATGAAGTAATGACTTCGGACCGCTGCACATTGCGATCAAACCGGGAGGGTTTTCGGCCAGTCTTCAATCGCGGAAGCTCTGACAAGTTCATTGTGCAGCAGCAACCAATAAAGATGGCGAAAGTGCGGTTTGCTCGCGGTACACGTAATCGGTATCCTTTTGTTTCGCATTCACTCCTTAGCTCCGTGGGCCTTGAGAAGCTTCACCACATCAGCGTGACCTCCACGGGAAGCGAACGTCAGTGCCGTCCTGCCATCGAACGCTGCGTTAGCGTCTGCTCCCCTCTCCAGAAGCAGTTTCACCACTTCGGCGTAGCCCTGCCTTGAAGCAACAATCAGCGGTGTCCAGCCTTCATTGGTCCTCGCATTAACATCGGCCCCTTTATCAAGCAGGCTTCTTACGAGTTCAATGCGCCCGTCCATAGAAGGCCACATCAATGCTGTCCAGCCGTTATTCATCTTAGTCTTGACGTCCGCCCCTTTATCAAGAAGTAGTGTGACAACCCCAGTGTGGCCCCACTTGCAAGCCTGAATCAGTGCTGTCGTGCCTTCATTGGCCTTTGCATTGATATCCACCCCTTTTCCAAGGAGCAGTTTCACGATCTCAGTATGACCCTCACCTGAAGCAAGCATCAGTGCTGTCCAGCCGTCGGTCTCAGCATTGGCGTCTACTCCTTGATTTAATAAGCGTTTGACATCTTCCAGACTGCCTTTCTCACTAGCTTCTCCCAGAGCCTTATTCTTGTCGATGTCCAAAGCAAACGTCGTTCCTGAAAAAAGGATAACCAGAAACAGCCACAAGATTACCGCATTCTTGCCTGCCAGTCCTTTCTGAAACATAATCCCATTCCCTCCTTTTTTGCAATTTCGCATTCAGCCCTGATTTCAACTCATTCTGGCTTTCGCCTATCCTTTCGTCAACTCTGGCTCAGGTTTTACAATGCGGCAAGGTTCATTTGGGGATCTGCTCACAGGATTGTCTTGCCGCTACACAGCGGCCCCAACTGCAATTCTTCCCGCACAGACACACAAGTATTCCGTTCATGGGAATATCTGCCTGCCGCTCTACACAGCCTCACGGCGAACGTGCTGGAATACAAGAGAAGAATCAGACCTGCCTCTTGTGCTGGATGAACGTTCCGTTCCGGTATTCCTCAAAGGCAATCCGTAGCTCCTCTTGAGTATTCATCACAATAGGACCGTACCAGGCCACGGGTTCACCAATGGGCTTGCCTGATACGAGGAGGAACCTGACGGGATCGGCTTCAGTCGAGACGACAATCTCGTCCCCATCATCAAACAGGACCAAGGTCCGGTTGCTAACGAAGGCGTCTGCCTGCATATCAAAATAGTTGACCCCTTGCATCTCATAGGAAAAAGGCTTCTTT
Organism: Desulfomonilaceae bacterium; assembly: GCA_035319325.1. Taxonomy (GTDB): domain Bacteria; phylum Desulfobacterota; class Desulfomonilia; order Desulfomonilales; family Desulfomonilaceae; genus DATHCX01. Next base: position 4,753 of record DATHCX010000263.1, on the reverse strand, counting down.
TCTTTGCAGAAGTATCCTTTTCCATCAATGACGTACGCGAAAACAGTATGCCCGCGCTTTGTGGAAAGGGAGAATTCGGAACCAGCAGGAACAGTTACATCCAGGTATTCCGGGTCCGTGATGATGTCTTTGACGGGACCCTCTTTGTCAGCCACCTTACCGCATATTACTTTGATTCTTGTGCCATTCTCCGTCACGACTTCAGGTATCTGCTCGCTGCGGACATCTCGATACCGTGGGTCCATCATTTTGTGGGACCTGGGCAGGTTTGCCCACAGTTGAAATCCGTGCATTCGTCCCTGGGGGTCACCTTTGGGCATTTCCTGGTGGATGATGCCGTTTCCGGCTGTCATCCATTGCACGTCTCCACTCGATATGATGCCGGAGTTCCCCATGCTGTCGCCATGCTCCACGTCACCCGTCAGAACATAGGTGATCGTCTCGATACCGCGGTGCGGGTGCCACGGGAAACCCTTAACAAAGTGCTCTGGAACATCTGAACGAAAATCATCGAGAAGCAGGAAAGGGTCAAACATTAGAACCTGGCTGAATCCAAACACTCGTTGGAGATGCACGCCAGCGCCTTCGATTGTGGGCTTACTTTTCAAAACCTTCTTGATCATTCTCGTTTCGGCCATTATCGCCCTCCGTAGGATTTGGAATGAGCAGCAATGATAAGAGGCAATACTTCTGCAAGTTGTGAAATCCGAACCATCCTCAGATGCCATCCAGCGAAGGTCTTGCCATTTCTTGTACCGCAGGTTCCAACGGCGACCGCCCGGCCCCACTAAGAAAACTAAGACAAAGCGCCTCTATGAATGTTTCTTGTTTACACGGTTTACGGTAACCCCTCGATGGAATAGACTGATTGAAATCCAACTGTCCTGGGACGTCCAATTTTAGGGAAAGTCATGGGGACATTATTGCGCTATTAGTCAGCATCGGAAAAACAGGTTACGATTTCCGAGACAATTTCGACGGCTAGGCCAAAGAGGGCTGACGGAGGCAGGAATGAAGAACTGGAACAGAAGGGATTTTTTGAAATGCGCCGGAGTGGCAGGGGGTGCCCTGGCGGTGCTGGACCCGAATGAGCTTATGGCAGCAACAAAAAAGAGTCGTGTGGCGTTGGTAAAGCCAGCCGACCGTCGGGAGGGAGTCAAGACTTCTCTAAAGGCCCTCGGCGTCAATCCGGCAAAGAATAAGGACGTGCTCATCAAGCCGAACTTCAATACCGCGGACCAATACCCTGGCTCAACCCACAATGATACGCTGGTCTCTCTCGTAGAAGAGCTTTGGGCAACGGGAGCGAAATCGATAAGCCTCGGAGAAAGGAGCTATCCGCCTACCCAACAAGTGATGGAGCAGAAGGGAATCTTGCCCTTATTGCAGAAGCTTAACGTGAAGATTATCGACTTCGACACGTTGACCGACAAAGATTGGGTACACGTGAAAGCGGAGGGAAGTCATTGGGAAAAGGGATTCAGAGTCGCTCGACCCATTTTGGAATCAGAGTGCCTTGTCTCAACCTGCTGCCTCAAGACCCATCAGTATGGCGGAGTCTTCACCATGTCCTTGAAACTGCATGTGGGCTGTGTTCCTACGACTCGTCACGGATTCCACTACATGAGCGAGCTGCATTCCTCGCCGCACCAACGAAAAATGATTGCCGAGATCAACGAGCCCTTCAAACCAGCGCTCGTCTTGCTGGATGCGATGGAAGCGTTTGTGGACGGCGGACCGATGGTTGGTAAGCGGGCCAATGCTGGTGTGTTCCTTGCTTCCACGGATCGCGTGGCGACTGATGCGGTGGGAGTCGCAATACTGAAGTCTCTCGGCAGCAATTCGGTGATAATGAAGAAGAAAATTTTTGAGCAGGAACAAATCGCAAGGGCTGTCGAGCTGGGCTTAGGGGTTGATTCTGCTTCGCAGATTGAGATTATGGCAGGGGACGAGAAGAGCAGGGATGACGCGAACCGAATCATGGAAATCTTGAAGGCCGGGTGAGAGCATTACCTGATCCTAATACCACGGATGGACCGACGGGAGCGGAGCACTCCCCCAAAGACGTCTCATAAGGCACCCACGCCCTCAGTTGCGCCTGGCAGCGAGATCTCGACCAGCCAAGAGCAGGACAGGGGTCAGTCGGAGCGTCGCTCAAATCGCCTCTGCTTTGTTCTGAGACGCAGCCAGCTCCTGGGATAATAATTATGACTCTCCAGCCCCCCGGCGTTGCCGCATCGGTCAAGTTTTGACCTCTCCGCGTAATCAGAATGGTCAGATCCCGACCGTCTTTCTCAAAAGACCCTGCGGAGGTGGACGAAGAATGGAAATCTCATCCAATGATCGAGAACAGGTTTATCTGTGCTTACCAGCAAATCGTCGAACCATAGTGCTGAAGACCAGCATCCCATCTTATAGGGTTCCTGCAATCCTAAGATGGCTGAAGCGAAGAAGATTAGCCCTCAACCAGAAAAGGGGGTCTGGACACGAGCCTCCATTCCGAGTGGCATAGACATTTATTGGGAACACGGGGTGTTGACCCTTAACGGGGCTTGCCCCGCCTGCACATCTCAAAAACCGCGCATCAAACGCGCCAAGGAATCTTGAGCAGTCACTTATCGACGAAGACCAGTCTCACATCTGAGTTGATTCATATCAGTATGAACTAATGCTATTAGGTATGAATGAATAGCCTCAGCACATCAGCCCTGAAGGAGAGGTGGTCAGAATCTGCCTCTCTCTAAATCGAAAATCCTGCACCACCCGCCTTCACGTCATAAGAATATCTCCACTTGACGGAAATACTTCTTTTTGATATGAACAATAAGAATAATCCTGAAGGCTGGACAAAATGGCTCAAGGTCGCGTCATCAGAGTAATTCGGAAGTGCCACGAACTCCGTGAGCAAGGCAAGTCCTGGGAAGAGATCGAGAGGATTTTGCCTTCACTTGGGGCTGATTATGTGATGAAAACTGGCGAGCCGTATAAAGCCGAGACGCTAATGAAGATGCACTCCAATAACAAGCACAAGATTCTATCTAGTTATGAACAAGATGAACGACATGAAGATGAACCGTCAGAGGAATTGAGAGAAAGAGTCAAAGGTCTTGTCGAGGACCTGATAGATAGACGATTGCCGGAGATCGAAGAGAGGCTCACCCATCGTCTCAAGGACATGATCCACGAGGAGATTTCCCGCCACCCCGTCGGCGCTGCCGAGTTCAGCACCGAGCGTCAGCCATTACAGGATGACCTGCCTCCTGAGCCGACGGAAATCAAGAGGGAGCCGGGGACGAAAACCAAAGGAAGGTCAAGACAGAATAGGAACTATGAGAGACACACGGTGACCGTTGATTCTAATCTTTGGAGGCTTTTTGAGCAGGACATGAAGAGGCGTCAAATTCCTTCTGCTGGCAGAATGATGGACGTAATCCTTTGGAACTATTATGGGAAACCTGCTCTCTCTTATATGATAGAATCGCAGAAGCCGGAGAAGAATAGCAGCAAAGATCCGAAGGGTGGATCCGATGAAGAATAACCCTCTTGGGACTAGGTTCAAATTTGGAGGGGGCACCTACAATGGGTGACCGCAACGAGCCAAGGGTGGGACTGTTCTTTTACGTGGACGGCGAGTTGATCATCGAATCCACTCCTGTCTCGGAAGCGGAAAATGACGGGGATTTCGTGAATGACCGTCGAGGTCATCCAGACTCCTGGCCCTCCATCGCCGAGTCTTTGGAAAGAACGAGCGGTAGGACTTACCTTGATAAATCATACGATTTCTACCCCAGAGGGCGTTGCGTTTACTCGTCAAAGAATGACCAGTTTTTCCTTTATGCCGACCCTTGCATCCTCAGAGATCCGAATCTGGTCGAGAGGCTCATAGCAACTCTGAATCTTCCCAAGGGAAAGGTCATCAAGGACAGAGATATCCATTACAAATGCGCCGTATGCAACCCAGACTATGTGCCGGACGACGTGGGCCTTTGAGGATTTCCGATGAACTGGATGAAGACGACAGCAGCTTACTTCATAAGCCCTCACGGAGAGGTGATCGAGGTTCGTACCTCCCACATCGCCGAGGTAATTGGGAACCCTGGTCTATTCGGTGTCACGACCGATGAAATTCAAGAGAGTTACGGCAGGCATGGAGAGAAGATCGGTTCGGAGGGCAAGGCACGGGAGGAAATCCTTCTCCGACTGATTGAGAAGGGCTGGGTAAGAATTCGGCGTTACCCGCGGTACTGGTCGATAACGGTCGGAAATTGGTCATCAGAAGCTTCAAGGTCGATGTCTCGCTGGGCGGAGCGGATACTTGGCCCAGGAATATCTGGACGCCGCGAGGCTGATCCGCACATGCCTGTTAGGATCAATGGATTTAAAACGGCTGTGGGATCACGAGAGCTGCTCACAATTCAGAGACTCGCCGAAGGAATTTCTTTGAGAGAAATATCCGATAGTCCGGCTGAAATCGGGTGCAGAGGCGGGAACCCCCCTTTTTGCCAACGGGGAGTCCATTTTGGCACCCCAGGCAAGTCTTCTCTCGTTACTACTTCATGACGCTAAAGGACTGCCGATTAATTCCTCGCCAGCCTTTGTTGGGAGACAAGCCTGCCCGACGTCAATTACATTTATGCACTGACGACAATTACACTTGTGCATGTTGATGGTTGATATCCAGGTCGGGTATTGGCGACCTGGTCCGGTACTCTAATCCTCCTTGTCGACCTCTGGCTTGTTCCCTTGGCTGAGG
>DATHCX010000262.1:0-7258 GCA_035319325.1 Desulfomonilaceae bacterium | reverse complement strand
GGCTGGGGGCACTCCTTCGCTGCGGACTACGCAGAGCCGTCTCATCACTTCGCTCAGGAGAGCCCCCGGCCCTGCCTTCTCATAAATCTTATTGCGAATGCGTATACATGATCGTTCCCGGGGGATACTTCTGCCTTGCTGACGTTTATATCAATAATACCCAACTGTTATTGCTCCTTTTTAAAGTAATCTTCCTGCATGCGCGCCTGTCTTTGGGGCAGGGGGGGCACATTTACGTTGTTATTTTGGGAAGATAGCATATATGTGCGCGTTCCGGCCGGGAAACCGCCGCGACAGTTGTCATTTTTTTTCGCAGGAATTCAGGACGTTGGTGGCGCGCGGCGAGGCATAATTAAACTATTTTCTAGCTTTTTGAAGTAACATGCCATAACTCCGTGTTATTTTTTTCTTGACAATATTTGAAATCTGATTAATCTCGCATTGCAACACATTAGAACCCTGAGGGAGGGTGTTATGTTAGGAAAATGCGTAAAGTATCTGTTTGTATTGCCACTTCTCGCGACGGTGTCAATACTCTCCGCTGTCGCGTGGGCCGACTCCACTTCGCCAACGTACGACCCCTGCGCAGGCATCAAGCCCATCACAAAAGTGAAACCCGCGCCCACGGCGCCTGCGGTTCCCACAGCCCCCTTGAAGGTGAAGCCCTGGGGCGGCTTGTCACAGAATTTTGAAGCCCTGTCCCAGTACAATCCCATAACCTGGGGACCCGACTGCTGCCTGCCTGCGCCTGCAAAAGGCCAATTCGTTTTCGGTCCGAAGGCGTTATTTGCACGCATTCAGGGAGAGGTGAAGCGCGGTGTCGAAACCGTCGCGACTCAGCCGTCAGTGGTGAGTTTCGACGATCATCTGGGATTCAAAAAGACGGGAAACGTTATCTGGTCCATTGAAGCTATGTATCAGTTGCGGCCTAAATGGGGAATCAGGTATTCGTTCACTCCCCTTTCCATGGAGGCCACCGCCACACCCATAAGCGGATTCACGTTCGGCGGCCAAACGTTCGCAACAGGGACTTCTCTCCATTCCAAATGGGATCGCTTCGAACATCGCGCCGGAATGGTGTTCACTGTGAGCCGGACCCCTGCCAGTCAAACGAGTGTTTTTGCGGACTGGATGAATATTCAGGACAAGCTGAGCGTCTCCTCCATTGGACTCACCGCGCCCGTCACCATGCAGGACACCAAGAACGTGGCCGTCCTCGGGCTGGAATTCGACAGATGTTTGAAGAATTACAAGGGCAACACGCTTTCTCTCAACGGCAAAGGCGGAATCGCTTTCTTGAGCGACAGCATCGGTTATGAAGCACAGGCATCATTGAGCTATCTGATTCCTATCAAAACCGGACGCTTCGGATTCGTCAAAGCCGGATATCAGTACGAACATCTGAAAAAAGAGAAGACCACCCGGATGTTCGGAACTACCGTGGACGGGCCCTTCGTGCAACTGGGATTCCTCTTCTGACAACCCGAACGGCCGGTGACCTTCCTCCCCCGATTTTCATAGTCCGACCGGTTGCAATATACCCTCCAAAGTCCGACTCTCCGGTCGGGCTTTTTTTTTGCCCTCGGGTCCCAGGGAAAAGGCCGAGGACTATGCGATCCAGATGGTATCCAGGAATGTGCCCGAAGCATCTACCATGAGTTTCGGCTGATTCGCGTCTATGTTCCAGGACATGAAATAGGTGAAAGTATCCCGGAGCATCTCTTCATCTTCGAGGGTCGCAGCCTTCAACCAGTCCTGAGTTTTTCTGACTGTGGACAAAATCAGTTTTTCGAGTTTGAGTGCAGCGTTCAGGTTTTTGAGATCCGCACATGTCTGGAGCTGTTCCATCGCTTCTTCCCAGTGAATCCCCTGGACTTTTCTGCGCAGCACGTACGCGTTGCCGCGATCCTTGATGACGAGCAACGGAGGATTCAGCGCCAGCGTGGCGTTTCTGATCCTTACGCCGGTGATCTCGGGTTCAATACGCTCCATGAGCTCCTTTTTCAGATCGAGTCGTTTCAGCATACGAGCCTGGAGTCGTTCGAATATATAGTGTTCGCCGTGGATGGTAATCTCCTTGAGTCTTGTGGGGTCGAATCCCAGATCCAGGAGATCGCCTATGGTTAAAACCTGATCGGAAGCTGCGTCCTTGGACTCCAGCCACAGCAGCAGGTTCGGTCGTTTATAATTCTGTAAAGCCTCGATCATCCTCGCTGGATTGGTCTTGAGCGATTCCGGCAAGTGCAGCCACAATTCCTTGTCGCCCGTGACGAAGGACGAACTATTCGCCAGATCCCGGGGCGCGTACGATTGCACCGGCAGAGCTCTAATCTCGGGGTCGAGAACTACTTGCTCCAGGGATTCGCCGCCCGTGTACCCGAGAAGTTCGGATATCCTCCGCCTGAATCCGAGCAATTTGGTAACGAAGCGGGTGAACATGAAACGCATGAACGAATCGTCCTTGCCCCTTCGGATTTCGACTTCAAAATAGGCTACGAGCGCACAGTAGAGATCCTTGAATTCTTCGATGGTCCGTTTCACCATCAGCTCGTTGTCTCTCATATCTATGGTGGCACGTTTGCGCTTCAGATGATGGACGAGCCTCAGCAGGGCATCCTTCAGATCCTTACCTGCCAGTGCAGGCGGCACGAAGACCATGTACACTCCGTCTCCGTTTACCGCGACCCCTGTAAAGTCCACTGCAGGTTTCCAGTTCAGCTTGAGATAGATGTCGTACGTGGGATCGTCTTGAGGAATGATATTGTCCAGGATTCCCACTGCAGCTTTTTCTATGAGAAAATCTCGAAAGGCTTCCAGTATTTTGTTGCCCAGCCCTTTGTTTCTGAACGGTGGAGCGACTTCGACGTACACCAGGTAATAACAGGGAATCGGCTTATTGAGATAAAGCATATTCAATCGCCCCAGGTTTTCCCCGGTCTCGGCGTTGATCTCAAGAACTTTGAAACCGTTATTGGAGCGGCCGGACTTGAGTCTGTCGATTTTCGCTCCGGATATCGTAGTCTCAAGAAGGTCGCCCAGTTCGGTAAATAGATCCGTCACGATGGTTGCATCGGACGAACTCTCCCGCGTGCTTTCATCGATGAGACCGATGAGTGCCAAGCGTTCATTGAGAGTGAGCCGTTTTGCTTCTACTGAAGATGTTCTTGCAGTTTTTCGGGTTGCAGGCTTGGTCATATGCATGCCTTCCAGGAAATCCGGTTAAGCCACAAACAAAAAAAGCGGAGTCTTCTGCTCCGCTTTGTCTTCCGATGGTGTGAGATCGTCGCACTCAGCGCAGCAGCATCCGGTTTCTCCTGGTAAAATAAAAATAAATGCAGCTGATGAGGTTCACGACTGTCTCCTTGAATGAGGATAGTACCTGCGGTCACCAACTTTGTCAACAATTTTCAAAATTTTCGTGTACAGGGGTCCCTAAAGTAAGGTCGGTTTTTATTAGGCGAACGGATTGAAAGATTGTCATTGCGAGGGCGAAGCCCGAAGCAATCTCCAACTGACCACAACTGATACCAATGAGTTTTCAAATACGTGAAATCGGGGAGGAGCTTCTCATACGGATTCGCTTTTTTTACAGGTAATTCGATTCTGGGCACAGGCTGGCGGCACTCCTTCGCTGCGGACGACGCAGAGCCGTCTCATCACTTCGCTCAGGAGAGCCCCCAGCCCGGCAATCTTATAAATCTTGTGGCGAATGCGTATAAGACGTTCCTCCCCGAACCCCACCTCAAGTGCTTTTAGCACTCGTCGGAATCTGCATTTCCTCAGCGGAAATGCAGATTCCGGCTCATGATAGAAGTTTCTGGGAGGGGGTTTGGGCAGGACACTCTTTACAAAGAGAATCCCCCCAATCTTACTTTTTTGAAAGCGCTTTCGCAATAGTATTAGGCACTTCCCCCACGTGAGTGAACGGGCGCATTCGAAACCGAACCGGGGAAACAATATACGTTTCCCCGGTTGATGGGTCAGGCCTGGTCTTGCGCGCTTGAGGGCAATTCGAGTGGTACGAGCTGCCGCGTTGCGGCCGCCTTCTCTTGTTCGACTATTCGAGGATAAGAGCCGGCGAAAGCATCTCCGCCAAGTTCATGACCTTCGCGTCGATGTGGTAATGCTCGACTATCTCCTTGAGTTGGTCCGTGCAATTGTGGCATGACTGCAAAACCACGTTTGCCCCGGTTGCGCGAATTTCGTCGCCCTTGATCTTCCCTGCAGCAATCCTGCGTTTGGAGAACTCGGACATTGCCAGGGCTCCGCCGCCTCCGCCGCAGCAGAAGCTCTTCTCCCTGTTGTGCTCCATTTCCACGAAATCGTCCGCTGTCGCGCGTATTACGATTCGGGGTTCTTCATATACACCGCCCGAGCGAGCCGTATTACACGAATCATGGTACGTAAACCGGGTACCTTTCCAGACAGACTTGTCCAGCTTGATTCTTCCTTCCTGGATGAGCAGTGCGAACAGCTCCATGACGCTCGTGATCTTGAAATTGACGCCGCCTACCCAGTTGGGCAGCTCCCAGCGAAGTGCGCGATATCCGTGGCCGCACTCACCGGCCAGCAGGTATTCGCAGCCGAGTCTTTCGACATCTTCCTTCTGCCACATGGAAAACATTCGTGCGTCGGCATCGTTGCCGTTGAACAGCGCGTAGTTGGTGAGATCCCAATAACGGGAAGAAATGGTGAAATCTATGCCTGCCGCATTCAACACTTTTGCGGTAGCTTGAATGGTGAGAGGGTAGTATTTCGGTTCACGGGGATTCAACGTGAGGAAATACTTCGCCCCTTTTTTGTCCACGGGAATCTTGAAATCCGAGCAGCCGTCCTCGTCCTGAAGTTCTTCTTCGATCCACTCGATGGTTTCGACGAATTCGTCCTGGGGAACTGCCATGTTGTTGCCGTGGTTGTAATGGGTATCCACGGTTTCCTGGAGGTTTGCAGGGCAGCGTCCAACCTGCTGCATGATACCTCGGGCCGCCCGAACCGTCAGGCCATAGTCGACGCCCATGGGGCAATTGTACGTGCAGCGCCTGCACATGGTGCAACCGCCGAACAATTTGTCGAACATATCTTCGGCAAGCTCTTTCGTCAGAGGCTGGGCGCCCACAAATGACGGAAACATCCGGCCCATCCAATCATAGCGGCTTTTGTACCATTTCCGGAATCTGTCCAGCTTGTACGCGGGTACAAGGGTCTTGTCCTCGGGCATGGAAACGCTGTAATGGCACGCGTCGCTGCACATCCCACAATGAATGCAGCCAGCCAGAGAAGTCGCCACGACTCGATTCAGTTTGCCGGGTAGGAGCTTCTCCATTTCTGCCAGCATCTCGGGAGTAAATTCAGGCTTCAGCGGCCATATTCTCTCCTCGGGGGCTCCTAATTTTTCAGGGGCGTCCGCCTGTTTCGGGGCATCTGACTTTTCAGATATCTGAGACATAGATCTTCCTCCGTAATATATGTTTCCGTTATTGACTTATTTTATCGTGGGATTCCACGTAGGATTCCTGTTGCCCCGATTCAAAATTCCCCTGCCTCCAAAAATCATCCCGAAATTGACGCGTCCGAACGGATAGAGAACATAATGGGAGATCTTGCTGAAAGGCACGTACAGAAGGAAAAACGTGGTCATCAGGAAAAAGATCCACATCCAGCCCGTCTCAGGCTTGCCCTGTTGCCACAGATACATGGTCACGAATCCCACCGCGAAGAAAACGGTCATGAGGATAATCGCAAAGAAATCGTCGGGTGTGCTGATGATGCGAATTTCCGGTACGGACAGCCTGCGATAGATGCGCCGCAAACCGATCAGAAACGCAACTCCCATGAATGCCATGATGACCGTTGTGACGGCCGGAGTCATCAAGTGGGGGGTCAACGGAATAAAGAAGGTCGAACCGATGGTCAGCGCGACGGCAATGTGGAAAATCATGAACTCGACATAGAAGTACAGGTTCTTTTCGGTGCTTTCCATGTCCCCGGGCCTCAGGACGTTGGTCAGAGAATACAGTGCCCCCGCTACGCGATCGCCCTTGAGCTCCGCTCGCTCGGGTGGGAAGGGTTTCTTCAAAAGGGTGGAAATTTTGATGACGTACATCAATGCCATCAGGGTCAAGCACACATATTGAACCGGTTCCTCTAATATATACAGTGCGTGACTAACCGTGTTTTCCATGACTCTGGTCTCTCCTCTCGTACGCATATTTCGTGCCCATCTCATGGGCTATTTCGCGATACCGCTCCAGCCGGGAAAATCCGCATTTTTTTCAGTTTCAGGAGGAATTTTCGTGGATGGGCCGCGTCGCGAGGCAAACTCCGATTCACTCTCTGTGCTCATGCCCCTCTTACGCGTCAGCCCCACGTGAATATGAACAACTTTTTCCGCAGCTCCGCTGAATCCTGACAGGAGGGAGAACACACCCCAAGAGTCACAACATGCAATCAGGCTTGAGCATGCTAGCTCCGTCTGACCCCGTCGCTGGAGGAATAATGTTCAAATTTGATAAATCACAGAGGAAACTCGTCGGTTTCCATTATTCTATCCCTGATGAAACTGATGAAGAGCTTTGATTTAATGTTTACCAAATGACTCTTATAAAGTCAAGGCGTTCAAAGCACGTCATCTGTGCCGCTGTCCGAGACGCAGGCGGGACGATTGGCTTCGGAATACGACCAGGATGCAGTGTGCATTTTTTGTGCCGCGATCTGCCGCCTTCACCCGACTCGCTCAATTAGTGTTGTATGTTCTCAGTTTTTGGGTGGAATGGCAAGGGGAGAAAATGCTGCCGCACAAAATATGTTCAGTGCGGACCGAGAAAGGGTACGGATTTTTTCCAAACGAGGAAGAATCAGGGAGGCACCTCATGTGATACGCATTCGCCACACGATTTATACGATTGCCGGGCTGGGGGCTCTCATGAGCGAAGTGATGAGACGGCTCTGCGTCGTCCGCAGCGAAGGAGTGCCCCCAGCCTGTGCCCAGAATCGAGTTACCTGTAAAAAAGCGAATCCGTATGAGAAGCTCCTCCCCGAACCCCGTCACAAGAACTTTTAAAGGGATTCTCAAAAGCAGCATCGGTTTTGATTACGCGAGAAGATTCGAAGACTGTCATTGCGAGGGCGAAGCCCGAAGCAATCTCCAATTACCCAAAACAGAGATTGCTTCGTCGTTCCACTCCTCGCAATGACATGATTGGATCGTTCGCATGTGGGCGAGAGTGATGAACGAATCCGACAGCACTTTTGGGAACTG
>DATHCX010000261.1:0-44104 GCA_035319325.1 Desulfomonilaceae bacterium | reverse complement strand
ACCAGAAGATCGGCGGGAGTATCGGACCCTGCCATCCGCCAAAATACAGTGTGGTCATAAGGGAACTCAAAAACAGAAGATGCGCATATTCACCGAGATAAAACAGCCCGAATTTCATGGAGCTGTACTCGGTCTGGTATCCTGCGACCAGCTCGTTCTCGCATTCCAGCAGGTCGAAAGGAGTCCGGGCTATCTCTGCGCTGCCTGCTATCAGGAAGAGAATGAATCCGAGTGGCTGTCTGAAGACAAACCATTTCCAGACGGAATCCTGGGCTTCCACGATTCCCGTGAGGCTGAGCGTTCCTGCCAGCATCAACACGCCGACCACCGACAGGCTCAATCCCAGCTCATAGCTGATCATCTGGGCACCGGATCGAACCGAACCCAACAATGAATACTTGTTGTTCGAGGCCCAGCCGCCCAGAACCACTCCGTAAACACCCAGGGAAGAAATTGCGAAGATGTAGAGTATCCCTACGTTCATATCCGAGACAACTCCACGGTCCAAACCGTATTTCGCAGCCGCTGCCCCCAGAATGCTTTCCAGTCCAAGGCCTTTGGCAAAGGGTATCACTCCGAAAGGCACGAGCGCACAGATGACCACGATCAGCGGAGCCGCAATATAGATCGCTTTGTTTGCTCCGGCGACGGTTATCTCTTCTTTGAGCAAGAGCTTTGCACCGTCGGCCAGCGGCTGAAGCAGACCCCACGGTCCCACTCGGTTCGGCCCGATCCTCACTTGAATCCAGCCGAGGACCTTCCGTTCGATCAATGTCAGGTATGCCACGCAGGTCAGAACAACAACGAGGACCAGCAAGACTTTTATAACCAGCAAAATGACAGGGAGGGCGGATTCCATCTACGCAACCTCTTGAGGTTTAAACCTTTTCGACTTTAACTTTTATAAGGGGGTCTCCCCAGCGTGTGAGCCGGTTGAGCTTCACTTCGGGAAAATGCAGAGGGACGATGACAAAGCCGTCCATAGCGCGTCGCGTCGGTTTCACCTTTACCTGGACCGAAGCTCCGGCAGGTGTCGCGACTTTCACTTCATCTCCTTCGTTCAGCCCCATTTTCTTCATGTCCGCGTAACTCATCTCGGCGTACCCATCAGGGCACACTTCCACCATGGATGGGCTCCACACCGACAAGGACCCGGAATGGAACTTCACAATTCCCGGAACAAGAACCATTGCCGAATCTATGCTTTCGGGAGTTCGCAACGCGAGGGCCGGTAAGAGACGGGCCTTCCCCGTCGGGAAGCCGCCTTCATAGAGCATGGTCTTTCCCGGATCGTTCGCATCCACGCATGGCCAAGGCAAGCCGTGCTCAGAGATACGTTCGTACGATATTCCCTTGTACACGTCCACGAGGCCGGCGATTTCGTCCATGATCTGCTCCGGTCCGGAATACGTCAGGCCCGGTTTGCCCATCATTGCCGCCAGAGCAGTGAATATTTCGAGATCGGCTTTGCCCGTGGTTTTCAGAGCAGGTCGAACCCGCTGAACGAGTCTTTCCGCACTTGTATACGTGCCGGTCTTTTCCGCGAAGGATATCACGGGCAAGACCGCATGAGCCATTTTGGCGGTGGAACTCGAGAACATGTCCTGAACGACCAGGAACTCGAGTTTCGAGAGAGCCCTTTCAACCTGCTCCCTGTCCGGGTACGAATCGAGCGGATTTTCTCCCACGATGTAGAGCCCGCGTATTTCGCCGCTCTCGGCCTTGGCGAGAATTTCACTTGCGCTCAAACCCTTTTCTGTCGGAATTGGCGCACCCCACGCCTTTTCAAATTTGGCCCGTGCCGCATCATCGGCAATTGACGAGAAACCCGGGAGAAGATCCGGCGCCAGGCCCATGTCGACAGCGCCCTGTGCATTGGCCTTTTCTCCGAAAACATGCACTCCCGCAGATTCTTTTCCTATATGGCCAGTGACGAGCGCCAGGTTCGCGGCTGCTTTCGTTAGCTCGACATTGTCGCCCAGGCGGTTCATGCCCAGAGAAATGACGATTGCGGCCCTGGGGGTTTCAGCGTAGTCCTTTGCCGCGTTCCGGATCAGTTCTGCGTCAACGCCCGTGATCTTTGACACGGCTTCCGGAGTGTATTCACCGAGAGAAGCCGTAAGCGCTTCGAGGCCGTCCGCTTTAAGGTCCAGAGCCGCTTTGTCAAAGAGTCCTTCGTCGAGGATGCACTTGAGCATCGCGTTGGCAATCAGGTGCTCCGTTCCGGGCGGAATATGCAGGAAAAGCGACGGACGACGGTCCGTGAGCTTCGTGCGGATGGAGTCTACAATGACCAGCCTCGCCTTGCGCCTACCTGAAGCCAGAATGACTTCGTTCTTGGCCACAGGATGAGTCTCGGTGAGATCCGCTCCAAAGAGCAGAATCACGTCAGAATTCCTGATCTCCCGGATCGCGTTGGTTCCCGCGGGATACCCGTATGCCTGCCCGAGCCCGTCCACCAGGGCCCTGTACGCGAAACCTCCGGAATGATCCAAATGAGGAGTTTCCAAAACGGTCCTCGCGAACCGATTGAAAACGTACGCTTCTTCGTTCGTGAGACGCTCGGACCCCAGAGCAGCGAGACTGGCGTTGCCGGACGCAGCCTTGATGCTTTTGAATGTATCTGCGACGTACCCAAGGGCCTCGTCCCATGCGACGGCTTGCAGGGTCCCTTCCTTACGAATCAGGGGCTGAGCTATTCGTTCCTCGGAATAGATGTATGGCCAGCCGTAGCGGCCTTTCACGCACAGGTTTCCCTCATTGGTGCTATTGGGAGGCGACGTCACGTAGACAATCTTGCCGTCTTTTTGACCCAGCGTGAGGGTGCAGCCGAGACTGCAGAAAGAGCACGTGGTCTGTGATTTTCTCAGTTCGAATTCACGGCCCGTACCCACCAGCCACTTCGAGCTTATGGCGCCCACAGGACAGATCGTAGCGCATTGTCCGCAGAATTCGCATTCCAGGGGCCGACCAAAGTCGGTAGACACTTCGGAGTTCATGCCCCGTTGCACGAAACTCAGCTCGTTCTGGCCTTGTACTTCGTCGCAGATGCGTACGCACATGCCGCATTTGATACAAAGGTTCATGTTGTGACGGATGAAGTGCGAGTCGTTGTCAACATGAAAGTAACGGCTTTCCCGGTAAAAAGGCAGTTCCGCAACTTCGTACTCGTGGACGAGATTCTGGAGCTCACAGTCCCCGCACGCGTCACAGCTCGGGCACAGCAACGGATGCGACCGCAAGAGCAGCATCAGCTGCATCCGCCTGCTTTCTGCGAGTTTCGGGGTATGTGTCGCTATTTCCATCCCGTCACGCGCGGGATTGAAACAAGCGGGCATGGTGCGGGTGCGGCCCCTCTGGGTGACTTCCACGATGCACAGGCGGCAGGCTCCGTACGGTATGAGCCGCTTGTCATTACAGAGGGTTGGAATACGGATTCCCGCTTTCTGAGCGGCCTCCAATATGGAGGCTCCGCGCTCGACCGAGATCTCAACGCCGTCAATGGTCAGGGTAACCATAGAAACTTACTCACCCGATGAATGTAGATTGGTCCAATTGAGCCGATGCTCAAGCAGCGGCCGCTTCAGACCATGAGTTATCTGATCGCACCGAATCTGCAGTTGGTGATGCAGGTCCGGCACTTGGTACACTTGTCCAGATCAATGCGGGCCACAGTCTTCTTTTCCCATATGATCGCCGAGGACGGACAGTTCCTGTGGCACATGCCGCACATTTTGCACTTGTCTTCGATCACGACGAAATCGATGAGATCCGGGCACACGAGAGCGGGGCAGTGTTTGTCACGGATGTGAGCGTCGTACTCGTGACGGAAATACCGGATCGTCGAAAGAACGGGGTTCGCAGCACTCTTGCCCAGGCCGCAGTGAGACGTGTTGTTCACGTGATGACCGATCTGTTCGAGGAATTCTACGTCACCTTCCTGGCCCCGGCCTTCCACGATATCCGTGAGCTTGTCGTACATTACTTTGAGGCCTTCACGGCACGGCACGCATTTCCCGCACGATTCATCCACTGAGAAATTGGTGAAGAATCGCGCAGTATCCACCATGCACGTGGCATCGTCCATGATGACCACGCCTCCGGAACCCATCATGGCACCCACGCCCAGAAGAGATTCGTAGTCTATCGCCACTTCTTCCATACCGTTCGGAATACACCCTCCGGACGGGCCTCCGATTTGAGCGGCTTTAAATTTGCGCTTCTTGGGAATTCCGCCGCCGATGTCAAAAATGAGGGATTTCAGAGAGGTGCCCATGGGGACCTCCACGAGACCCACATTGTTGATTGCGCCGGTGAGTGCGAAGACCTTGGTTCCCTTGCTCCCTTCTGTTCCGATGGAAGCAAACCAATCGCCACCGTTGAGGATGAGGGGATTGAGGTTTGCGAAGGTCTCGACGTTGTTCAGGTTCGTGGGCTGGTTGTGCAAACCTTTTTCCGCACTGCGGGGAGGTTTGATGCGGGGCATGCCGCGCTTGCCTTCGATGGAGTACATAAGCGCCGTGGATTCACCGCATACGAACGCACCGGCTCCGGGGTAGATCTCGATATCGAAATCGAATCCTTTACCCAGAATGTCTTTCCCCAGCAGGCCGTAATCGCGGGCGTCCTCTATTGCTTTCTGTAAACGCTGGATTGCAAGAGGATATTCCGCACGGACATAGATGTATCCGTAGCTCGCTCCAATCGCATAACCGGATATGGCCATACCTTCCAGGACGGAATGAGGATCGCCCTCCATGACGGATCTGTCCATGAACGCGCCCGGGTCACCTTCATCGCCGTTGCAGATGGTGTATTTCGGAAAGCTTTCATATCTGCGGCATTCTTCCCATTTCAGACCCGCCGGAAAGCCGCCGCCTCCTCGGCCTCTCAAACCGGATTTCTTGACCTCTTCGATGACCTCTTCGGGAGTCATCTCGGTGAGCACTTTGGCCAGTGCGGCGTATCCGTCTCTCGCTATGTATTCATCAATATTTTCAGCATCGATAAGACCCCGGTTGCGCAGGACGATCAATCTCTGGAGACTGAAGAAACCGATGTCTTTCATCAAAGGAACGCGGTCCTTGGCCATCTCCTCTTTGAAGAGCAGTTTCTCGACGATACGGCCCTTGAGCACGTGTTCTTCAACGATGACGGGCGCGTGTTCCGGTTTTACCTGGTTGTAGAATATGCCTTCAGGATACACCACCACCAGGGGACCCATTGCGCAGAAACCATTGCAGCCGGTCATGATGATTTGGACTTCGTCCTGCAGGTTTCTTTTGGCCAATTCCTTTTCGAGCGCGTCCTTCACTTCGATGGAACCGCTGGCCATGCATCCCGTACCTGCGCACATCATGAACTGCATTCTATAATAAGGGCTGGCACACATTACCTGTTCTCCAAAAAAGTTTCCTGCATATATTCAGGAACCGGAGGTCGTCCGATCTTGTTCTTGATTCAGGTGGCTACGGTTTCGCTCCCGCGGGCCAGAGCATAATCCTCGACCGCCCTCCCCTCCAGCACGTGTTCATTGAAAATCCGGAGGGCTTTGTTCTTGTCCAGGCTCACGTATTTCACCGGCGGCTGATCTGCCAGTTCTACGGTCATCATGGGTTCTTTCGCGCACAGCCCTGCACACCCGGAATTCGTGAGAATCACGTCCGTGAGCTCCCGTTCCGCTATGACGTCCCTCAGGGTGGTCATCACCTCACGAGCTCCGGCCGCTATCCCGCATGTTCCCATGTGGACGGTGATCTTTGCTCTGAACGATCCTTCCCTCAGAAACATCCGAGTCTTTTCTTTTTCCTTAATCTTTTTCAGGTCCTGTATGGAAATCTTGGCCACGACATGTTCCTCCTGCAGGATCGATTAGCGCGGAATGAGCCGAAAATAATCGAGGAATCACCATTGCAGGGCCTACCTCGAATTGCATCGCGCGCCAATTCGCCGACGTCGCCCACCGGTTATTCCGGGCTTATTGATAGCCTTCAAGGATTTTCACGGTACTCGGGGGGTGTATGTTGCCGTGAGTGTCTTCACCGATCAACATGACCGGAGCCAAACCACACGCTCCCAAACATCTCACCGCTTCCAACGTGAATCGGCCGTCTTCCGAGGTCTCTCCCACGTTTATCCCGACCTCTTTCACGATATTTTCGAGAATCTCTTTCGACCCTTTGACGTAACAGGCGGTTCCCAGACACAGCCGGATCGTGTGCCTGCCCCGTGGAGTTATAGTGAAAAACGAATAGAAGGTAACGACACCGTAAATGTGTGAAGCCGGCATGTTCATGCCCATGGCCAATTTGCGTTGGACCTCCATGGGAAGGTACCCGAACATATCCTGGGCTTCCTTGAGCACGGGAATGAGGTATCCGGGATTAGCGCCATATTTATCCACGATCTCGTCGAGCTTGGCCAATTCTTCCGGTGGAATGATCTCAACTCCGGAATCCACTTTTCTCTTGAGTAAGGCGTCTCGTTCTTGCACTTTGTTTTCGCTCCGTATGGCCGGTCATTCTACGGCAATCTCGGCTAGACCCGAGATCAGGTTTTCCCGAATCAAGCTTACCACTTCGGGATGGTTGACGGCAATTCCTTCCAGTTCGGCTCGTATCTCTCTGGTATCCAGGAGATATTCCCTTCCGTCTCTCGTGTGTGAGTAGACGAAGTCGACCTCCGGGTTTCCCTGAATGAGGGTGACGATTGTATCGGGCATGCTTCCCATCGGCTTGCGATCGATATGATGGTATCGCATGAGAACAGAGACCGTCGTACCGGTTCCCGGCGTCGACTCTATATGTAAATCACCTTCCGCTTCCTGGGCGGCCTGCTGAAAGAGCGACAACCCAAGTCCGACTTTACGCGTGGTACGTGTCGTGACGAACGGGTCCAGGACTCTCGCCAAAAACTCCGGCTTCATTCCCTTGCCGTTATCTTTTATGGTTATCCGTAACCTGTCCGATTTCACGTCTTCTTCTATCGTAATCTCGATCAGGTCCGCTCCTGCGCTGACTCCGTTCTCCGCCACATCGAGAACATGAAGCGAGAGATCCTGCATATCGTGTTCTTTTGGACGCAGCCGCCGATTTTCATCACGTTTCGTCGGATTCCAGGATTCGTCGATCTTCAAGTCCAGCCAGTGCTTTTCGCACTTCCGCAAACGTCGGTTCTGCCATCAGCATTCTTGTTTCCGCAGTACCGACATCCGCCACGAAATGGGCGTCCGAGGACGTGATGAGCGGGAATTCCCGACATTGGGGGAACTTCGCGCGCACAGCACGAAAATCCGTTCTCTTGGAAATCTCCAGCGCGTCGAATTTCAGGTTGTCGGGGATAAAACCCAATTGGCTGAATATGCCGAACCCTTGTCTGTCCACATGCGACGCTATTGCCAACCCGGAGAATCGATGAATCAGGTCCACCACTTTTTCAGAGCTCAGGGTCGTGGCTCCTATGAGAAGTCTGCTATCCATGTCCTCCACCTGATCGTCCTCATCCACCACGATCTGGTATCCGAACACATCCTCGTCATTTTCACCAAACAGCCGTGCGTATACTTCTTCCTGAGCGGCTTCGGCGTCCGAGTCCGTCGGGAAAAGTCCAACAATGTGGACTTCTTCCGATGAGGTAATCTCCATTCCCGAAAAAACGGTCAACCCGGTTCTTGCTGCGGCGCGCCTCGTTGCTGCGGTATTCCGGGCTGAATTGTGGTCGCATATAGCTATCACATCCAGACCCTTTTCACATGCAGCCCGCACGATGGCCTTTGGGGTCATCTCCGCAATGTCGGTGCAGGGAGACAAAACCGTATGTATATGGAGGTCAAGTCTGAATGCCCTGAGATCGACCTGCCTACCTCTTCTGGTCTTGTAACCCGGCTTATCCGCACACGCCGGGCCCGAAACGTTTCATTCCGGTATGCTCGCGGGCGAGATTGGCCGCACGAACTACGTTTGTGCGGTTCTCCGTATGCCCATTTCGTAGAGTCTGCCGGCCAGCTCATATGCGGGCAGCGAGCTCACCATGATGGGCACGCCCTGATCTTCCGCCTTCTTCAGTGTGTCGGGATCCGGTTCACGGCCGCCCACGATAACGATCCCCGCCAAATTGTTGAGAAAAGCCACAGCCACGATATTCTGGTGAAGTTGGAGCGTCATCCACAGATCGCCCTCTTTGGCTCCGGCAATCACGTCGCTGAGAAGATCGCTCACGTAACCGCCGTCCACCGGACGATCCAGATCCGCTTCGCCGGCCCGGACGTCCAATTTCAGAGCTTGCACCACTTCCCGTAGAATCATGAAGGCCCCTTACCGGTCAACTTCGGCCAAAACGATATCGATGCTGGACAGTATGGCAATGAGATCGGCAAAAAAGTACCCTTTGCTCATCTTGCCAAGTGACTCAAGGTTCACGAACGCGGGCGCCCGCCATTTCAGCCTGTATGGCTTGGCTCCCCCGTCGCTCACGATATAGCAGCCAAGTTCTCCTCTGGGAGATTCGATGCATTGGTACACTTCGCCCGCAGGGGGTTTCACGCCTTCCACCACCAGCATGAAGTGGTGGATCAGGGCTTCCATCCTCGTGTAGATTTCTTCCTGAGGCGGAAAGATCACGCCCGGTTTTTGTGTTCTGATGGGACCCTCGGGAAGCAGATCCAGCGTTTGGCGCAGAATTTTGTTGCTTTCCCGCATTTCCGCAACGCGTACCAAATACCGCGAATATACGTCGCATCCCGTTTCCACGGGAACGTTAAAGCTGTATTGTTCATACCCGCAATATGGCTCGCGTTTTCTGGCGTCCCATGCAAGTCCCGAAGCCCGGATCAAGGGACCGCTTGCTCCAAGCGCTATGGCGTCTTCCAGAGAAAGTACGCCGATGCCTTTTGTTCGATCTACGTAAATCGGGTTCTTCGTCAGCAGTTCCTCGTACTCATCCACCCTCTGGTCAAAGTGTTCCGTAAACGCTGACAGCCTTTCGGTGAATCCTTCCTCCAGATCCCGGATGAGCCCGCCGATCCTCAGGTAATTGGGCATCAACCTCCCGCCGGCAGTGAGCTCGAAGAGATTCATGATCTCTTCCCGCTCACGGAGCATATAGAACAGCGGTGTCATCGCGCCCACATCGTGGCCGTGCGTGCCCAGCCAGAACAGATGGCTGAATATCCGGGACAATTCCGCCATCATCACTCGAATCACCTGAGCGCGGTCCGGGACTTCCACGTCCAGAAGCTTCTCAACCGCGAGACAATATGCGAGAGAGTTGCTGGACGCGCCCATGTAATCGCAGCGCTCGGCAAGCGGAATCACCTGGTGATAATGCTTGTTCTCGCACATTTTTTCGTAGCCGCGGTGGAGGTAGCCGAGATGGGGAACAATATCCACCACGATTTCGCCGTCGAGTTCCACGACAGCCCGGAAGACCCCGTGCGTGCTGGGATGATGGGGTCCCAGGTTCAGTTCCATCAGTTCGCTTGTCGAATCGAATCTTCGGCTCACTTCTTCGGGCATGAGCTATTTCCTTACAGCTTGTTTCAGGGCAGGTCCGGGGTGTCTTCTTCAGTCCCGAGCACAGAGAAATCTTTTCTCAACGGGTAAACAGTCCAATTGTCAGGAGTCAAAAGTTTCCTCGGATCAGGATGATTATTAAATGAAATGCCGTACATTTCCGCAGTTTCCCTCTCGTGCCAGTCGGCAGTGGGCCATATTGCAGCCACAGACTCCACGGACGGGAGACCTTTCGACGGTTCGTCAATGTGCACTTTGATTCGAAACCGGTGATTATGCTTGATGGAATACAGCTGGTAGACCGTTTCGAAGCGCGGGGAAGCCGGATACCGGTCCACACCGGCCATGAACGACAGGAAATCGAAAGCTAGTTCCGGGTCATTCTTGAGAAATCTGCAGATTTCGAGCAGTTGTTCCTTGGGCACCGACGCATAAATCTGGCCTGCAGATTCGGCGGTTTTTACGGCATCCTCCCCAAATTCGGATATCAGCTTGTCTTTGATGAGTTCCTGCTTCATTTGCCTGCCACCTTGATTCGCGCAATTTTGGGATTGCTGATGGACTGTTCTCTCATGACTTTCGCATGAAGCTGGAGAATGCCGTCCAACAGGGCTTCCGGCCTTGGCGGGCACCCGGGAATGTACACGTCCACGGGCAGGTGGCGATCAATTCCTTGCACGACAGCGTAGTTCTTGTAGATTCCGCCTGTACAGGCACACGCGCCCATTGCGATGACCCATTTGGGTTCGGTCATCTGCTCGTAAATCCGCAATACTGCAGGGAGCATCTTCTTCGACGCGGTGCCAGACACGATCATGAGATCCGCATGTCTGGGAGAAGGACGGGCAACCTCCATTCCAAAACGTGCAAGATCGTATCTGCTGACGAAGGCGGCTATCATTTCCAGGGCGCAGCAGGCCAAACCGAATCCCAGCGGCCACATGGACGACTTGCGCGCCCAATTAACGAACCATTCCAGATTGGTCACGTGAACCGTATCGTTGAGATGTCTTTCTATTCCCATTCCAGTGCACCTTTTTTCCATACGTAAACAAGTCCTGCCAGGAGAACAAGCACGAAAACGAGCATCTCGATAAAACCGAACATCATTAATCTGTCGTAAATCGTTGCCCAAGGAAACAGGAAGATGAGTTCGATGTCGAACACAATGAAGAGCATGCCCATGATGAAAAATCGTACGGAAAAGCGTCGCCTGGCAGATCCCATCGGATCCATACCGCATTCGTAGGGCATCAACTTCACCGGTGTCGGATTCTTGCGGGACAAAACCGTAGAAAGAACAATGATCACCATGCCTATGAATGCGGAAAGTAGAAGAATCACCAGGATGGGAAGGTAGCTGTTAATCATCCTTCTTCTCCAGCAGAAGGCATTTCGCTCCTTGGAGCGGCGTGCCTGGATTCAATATATGAAGCTGTCGACGATGGACATGATGCGAGAAAGCATCATCTGAAAGCCTGAGCAAGGTCTCACGTTATATTTCGCGCTCGGGATTTGTCAAGATTTTTTTCCTACCCACTGGGTCAGACCCCAAGGCATTATTACCAAAAAGGAAGATGATGTCAAGCCTCGTGCCTCCGCCCGGTTCAGATATGATTTCCATGAGATCCGAGCACCGTTTTATGTTGGCCAAGCCCATGCCCGCGCCGAAGCCCATGTCTCGAATCCACTCCGGCGCGGTGGAATAACCCGGCTGCAAAACCTGTTGAATGTCTTCTATTCCCGGACCGTGGTCCACCGCTGAGATCTTCAGCCTCCCATTTCGTATGTCCACGAGAATCTCGCCCCCGACGTCCGTGTGGATCACCAAATTCATTTCCGCCTCGTAAACAGCCACTGCCACCCTTCGGACGATGGAAGGAAGTACTCCGAGGCGCTGGAGGGATTTCTTGATCATGCTGGATGCCTTGCCCGCGTTGTCGAAGTCCTTGTCATCGACCACGAATCGCAGCACGAGGCTCGTTTCGTCTGAAATGATATCCTGAAATATATGGCTCGCCCGATATGTCTGGATTTTTTCGGCTTCCTTTTTCTGAAAGCTGATATCCATTTCATGAAGCAACGCTCGAATAATGGTACCGGTGGTGACGATTCCCGCGAGCCTGCCGTCCTGGTCCACCACGGGCAGCCTCGCGTGTCCTTGCCTTCCCATGTTGTTGATCGCCTCGGTTATGGACGCGTCTTTGGACACGGTCTTCACGTTCCGCGTCATATGTTCCGCGACGCTGGAACTCAACGTGCCTTTTTCCATAGCGTCCATAATATCGGTCAAGCTGACGATGCCCACGAGGCGATCGTCTTCCACGACTGGCGCGCCCGAAATCCGCTTGGTACGCATCAATTCCTTGACTTCCGCCATGATCATGGTAGGGCTCACGACCACCACATTCCTTGCCATGACGGATTCCACTCTGGTGGTATAAATCAGCTCCTGGACCTTGGTGATTTCTTGAGTGGTCATGTTACCAGGAATTGTCTTGGATCCTGACTTGCCCTCTGCCGGGCAGCCCGGCTTGAAACAGCCGCCCGCACGCTTCATACATCGTGTATCCGGTGGTGATGAGCGTCATTCCGGAGTCACGCGCCAGTTCGATGGTTTCAGGGGGAGGTGTCTTATCACGGACGAATACGATAATGGTTATTCCTGCCATCTCTGCTGTACGAACTACCTGGGGATTGGTCAATCCGGTCAAGAGCAGCATTCCGTCTGTGCCGAACGCCAGAACGTCGCTCATGAGATCGGCTGCACCCCCCCGCGGCACGTCCTCATCCAAATCGTGACATTTTACAGTGGTTCGCCCGGATAGTATCTCCAGTACTTCCCGGATTTTCATTGATGCTCCAGTGCCGGCTCGAGATGTAGGAGACGCTTATTTCATCATTATGATTGGGTATTGTCAAGCCGCTGTTTGGGCATGAACCCAGGAAAGGCGGCCTTTTCGCGCGGGAATGAATTGGAAAGCGTCTACATGCATCCAAATAGATATCGTCTCCAGCGCGACGATGGTCTTTCGGCATCAAAGAATTATTTCGAGAAAACTCCATCCGGGAGATGTGCGCATGGACGGAAAATTACTAATCAATCTCGTAGCAGCCGCGATACTGTACGCGGGGATATCCGTTCTATTCTGCACGGGAATCAGAATGATAGCCGGTCAGCTTCCCACAGGCCGTTTGGACCCTCAGTTCACTGCAGTCGTTCAGAGCTTGTCGGGAACGCATTTGGCCGGACCGAAGCCGGAGACCCCGCTCGGAATTCAGGGAAACGTGGGCGATTCCACCGGCGAAAAAACGGAGCCGCGTTTTGAAGGATCGGGAAAATAATCCACCGCCCGGACGCGTGGCCTCCCGCGATTCTTATCATTTCGATCCCCAGGTTCCCTGTACGGCCCACGGATACAAACCCGGGCCCCCTACGCCAACGTGGACGCCATATTTGTCTCTGAAATCAAACACGCCGTTGCCGCCCCAGACGTTCGTCGCCGTATATATGGGATTCCTGTTGGCGTCGTATGCGTACGAGGTGTCACCATATTGCTGCCGTATTTCCAGGATGCGGCCGGAAGAATCAAGAACCTGCTCTTCGGAACGCGCTGCCGACGGGGCTATCAGCATAAGGACGGCTAGGAGCGCTGTCAGTTTCATGAAACGCTCTCCCTGATAATGATAAATAAATTTAGGATATTGGCTTAATATTTTAACATATCATGTGTTCTATTACAAGTAATAGTCGTGCGTAGTTGTAATCATTCAGTTACTCGTGGGAAGTGCCTAACCTCTGTCATTGCGAGGAGTGAGACGACGAAGCAATCTCGATACTTAAAGGCAGAGATTGCTTCGCTGCGCTCGAAATGACAGCCTTTTCCCGTCCGTAACTGAGGCGTTACGTGTAGCAGGCTTCGAAAGTTCTGTCGGATTCGTTCATGACTCTCGCCCGCATACGAACGACCCACTCATGTCATTGCGAGGAGTGGAACGACGAAGCAATCTCTTTTTTGGTTAATTGGAGATTGCTTCGGGCTTCGCCCTCGCAATGACAGCCTTTTTCCACCTGTAACTGTTGGATACCTGTCCCAGAAGCTTAAGGACTGGACGGTTCATGCACTGCGACCACTCCCTCGCGGACAAGGGAATCAAATTCATCGGGTGACAATTCCAGTTGTGTCAAAATCTCGCGACTGTGCTGCCCCAGTGCCGGAGCAGGTTGATCGTCCAGCGAAGGTGAAGCGGACAGATTGACGGGCGAAGCCATGAACCTCCTGTTCCCCAGGCTGCGTCTCACCATGTTTCTGGACACTGTGAGCGGCGATTCCATCGCTTCCTCCATCGTCAAAACCGGTTCGCAGCATGCGTCGGCATCTTTCATGAGTTCGTACCATTCGTCTCTGGTGCGTGAAATGAACACACGCTCTGTTTCTGCCCTTACCTCTTCACCTCCGAATTGCCCTGATACCAAATCCGGGCGGTTCACCGCAGCGCAGAAATTTTGCCAAAATTTCTGTTCGAGAGCACCGAGAGACATGTACTTGCCGTCTTTGGTTTCGTAGATGCCGTAACAGGGAAAACGCCCGTTGAGGAGCATCCGTCCCGGAGCAGGCCGTTCCAGTCCCGCTTCTATGCCTCCGAATATCATGGTTGCCATGGAAAGAGCGCCGTCAAACATGGCAGCGTCTACGAACTGGCCTCGGCCAGTCTTTTCTCTCTGGATGATTGCGGCAAGAAGCCCCGATAGAGCCAACAAGCTGCCGCCCGCGACGTCCGCTATTTGGATGCCGGGAACAACCGGCCTGCCGTCCCGGGTGCCCGTTATCCCCAGAATTCCCGCGAGGGAAAGGTAGTTTACGTCGTGGCCCGCACGAAGCCTGTATGGGCCGTCGTGGCCGTACCCGGTTATGGAAACATGAATGAGTCGGGGGTTGCGAGCGCTCGTCGTCTGGAACCCCAGACCGAGCCGCTCCAAGGTTCCCGGCCTGAATCCTTCCACGAGAACATCGTAAAGATCCAGCAAATCTACAAAGATCTTCTTGCCCTTCGGATCTTTCAGATTCAGAGCGACACTTTTCTTGTTTCTATTGACGGCACCGAAAAGCGGTGAATCAGGTTTACCCCCAAGAAGCCTTGCATAATCACCGCCTTGCGGATTTTCGACTTTTACCACCTCAGCGCCCATGAGTGCCAGCAGCCAGGTCATGTACGGACCGGGCAGGTTCATGCTCAGGTCGAGGACTTTCAGTCCGGAAAGAGCGGATGACATGTATTGACCGCCTTTCGAGCGAGTTCCCCTTGGGGAATTCTGCACGAGCTAATTGACAATCGGTTTTCTCGGCGACAGCCCCGAAAAAATCAGCTCGCATAACCCATCCGTCAAATCGTCGGGTATGATTTCGCCATTGAAGATTACGGCTGGAAGACACGCGTGCTCCACGGCACCAAGCAGCACCTGGCGAATTAACTCTGGGGGCACGTCTTGTCTTATTTCTCCGTTCCTGACACCTTCTTCGATAATACTGAGAATAATGTTGCTGTACCGCCGCACGGCCTTGTACGCATCACTCTTGAAGTAATCGGGGTAATTGCGGACTTCCAGAAGCAGGATCCTGGCGAAAACCCTGTCGTTTGCATACATGGTGACGTGAGACCAGATGATCTTGCGCAGCTTGTTCAATGCGCCTTTGATGCCTTTCACATCTGTCTCGGCCTTGTAGATCAGATGCTCCAGATACTTTCCCAACACCTGATGAAGCAAATCCCTTTTATCGCGGTAGTATTTGTAAATCAGCGCTTCCGTGACACCCGCGGTCCTGGCAATCTCAGCAGTGGTTATCGCGCCGAATTCCTTCTCCGCAAGCAGCACGCGTAGCGCTGCGGCTATCTTGAGTTTGCCTGGAGGCACATTTTTTTTTGGAAGTTCGATTTCCATCCTGATTTCCGTTTGGCAAGACGTAGCCTCCGGATTCCCCATGTGTTGAAGGAAAACGGAATCAGACCAGACAAGAGTCCAGGCCGCACGCCATAATGGTCCTGAATTCAGGAGCAGGAGCCAATCCGGGCAAAGAGAATTTGTCGGAGAGCTCCAAGAGCCTCTCGTAAACCGCCTTGACACCCTTTTGACTGACGTACCTGGCAGGCCCGTGCCAGCAATCGGGGAAACCGATGCCCAGGGCTGCCCCCAAATCCATGCTATAATAATCACGAAGCACGCCGTCACTCAAGCACCAGAAAGCTTCGTTGACCATTCCCAGCAGAAGTATGTCCTTTGCTTCCTCATCGCTCGGAACCGGAAATCCTTCCAACTGTTCCATATGCTCCAGGACGGATTCGTCAGGGATCATTTTCCTGGGATCGAGATAAAAGCAAGGCTGGCCCGCGCCCACATATCCAGCGTCGTGAAGCTTTATAAGGCTCCGGGGAACTGAGATCCTTTGCGGAGAATTCTGCTCCATGAACTTGGTTGCGTGATAGACCACGTTGCCGCCTGCAGTTCCGTACACGTGCAACGGCCCTTGGGGAAAGCCTGCCTGAAGAGCCAGCAGATCCACATCCCACGGTCGGATGCCCAGCTCCGCAAGCCTGAATCCGTTCATTACGAATGTCCCGAAGGTTCGGCTCGTGTAAAAACCGGGACCGTCTCCCACGAGGATCACGGTCTTGCCCATGGCCCTTCCGCAGGTTACCGCTGTTGCGACCGCAACGGGACTCGACTGCGGGCCCTGAATTACCTCCAGGAGGGGCATCAAGGGAACCGGGGAAAAATAATGCATACCCACCACCTGTTCCGGTTTGCAGGCTCCGGACGCTATGTGGCTCATGGGAATGGTGGAGGTGTTCGACGCAAAAATGGCATCCGGATTCGTTGCCTGAATTTTCGCGAGAATTTCCCTTTTCAGGCCCAGATCCTCGAACACACACTCAATGA
Source organism: Desulfomonilaceae bacterium (assembly GCA_035319325.1). GTDB lineage: Bacteria > Desulfobacterota > Desulfomonilia > Desulfomonilales > Desulfomonilaceae > DATHCX01. The sequence goes on along the minus strand of DATHCX010000261.1, from coordinate 27,658 downwards.
CCAGCGGGATCTTCCCGAGATCCTCATAGCGAGTCGTGCAATTGAGGTTCTCCATTGCGGCCCGCTTCCGGGTGCTCGTCCACCTGCCCCGGCTCACCAGATCTTCCAGTGTGCGGTCCAGTGTTTCCAGCGCTGCTTTGGTCCGTGAATCATCAACGTCCAGCAGCGTGACGCGAATTCCCCTGTCCGCTGCAACTTGTGCTATTCCCTGTCCCATCAACCCCGCGCCTACGATGGCGAGTTCTTTGATGTTCAATGCCTTGGATCGATCGACCTTGGCCAACTTCGGTCCCATGCCGGTCACCAGGAAAAACAGATCGATCTTGTTGCGGCTGTTGGGATGAAAGAGGAGCGGGACGAAGAGCTCTGCCTCGTTGGCAACGGCTTGATCGAAGGACATCTTCACGCCTGCTTCGAGCGCGTCTACGGCTGCAAGAAGGTAAGGCCTGAACGGGCTGATGGTGTGGCGAAATCTGGCCGTATTAAGGACCCGCTGTTTTTCTTCGTCGGAAATCTGATTCGGTTCCTGAAACCCGGGGTCATAATTACGGTTCGTGATTCCCTGATGTTCAGTCAGCCACTGTGTTGCCTTAGGGACAAGTTCTTCGGACGCGCATACAGTGATTATCCCGGTTCCGCCATACGCCTCGGCAGGGCTCACGCGCCCGGTGGTAATCATCTCCACCGCGGTTTTGAAACCTACCACTCTGCGCAGGGTTTGCGTGCCGCCGCCGGCGGGGAACAGTCCCACATTCACTTCGGGCAATCCCATAGAGGACGCGGGAGTAGCAAAGACGTGATCGCACGACCAAAGGAGCAGTTCGAATCCTCCACCCAGGGCGCTCTGGCCGTCAAGAATTGCCACCACAGGGAACGGGGCTTTTGCCAGGGATTCCAACGCCGCTTGGTAGCGCATCACCACCAGCCGCGCAATCTGCGGAGTGGCATCTGTAAGGATTTCCTTCAAATTTGCCCCGTCCAGAAAGCTTTTCTTTTTTGCCGAGACGATGATTACTCCCCGAACATGATCCCGGACCGCCGCGGCCGAAGCTCTTTCCAGATCTGTGATGAATTTCTGGCCGATGGTGTTCACCGGTCCTGCGGTGTCGATGGTCATCGTGGCTAATCCGGCAGCTTGATCCAAACTGTATGTCACTTCAGGCATGGGTTTTCCTTTCGCAAATGCTATACGTGTACGACGACCGCTTCACCCTGGGTCAATCCTCCGCAAATGGCCGCCACCCCAAGGCCGCCTCCACGACGGCGGAGTTCGTACATCATCGTCATCATGATGCGCAAACCGGACGCTCCCACGGGATGCCCCATAGCAATGGCCCCGCCGTTCACGTTAGTCTTTGCCATCAGTTCGTACCACTTCGGCTGATCGTGGTCCGCCAAGATTTTTGTGCTCACGAGCGGCATGGCTGCAAAGGCTTCGTTTATTTCGATGAGGTCCATCTGATCAAGGCTCAAATTGGTTCTGTTCAGAACTTTCTTGATGGTGTGCGCGGGAATCCACGAAATCCCAAAAGGCATGTCAGTCTCCCCGGCCATATCCACAATGGTTCCAAGTGGTTGCAGGCCCAGTTCACGAGCCTTCTCTTCGGTCATGACCACTACGGCTGATGCTCCGTCATTCAGTCCGGGAGCATTACCGGCGGTGGTCGTCCTGGCACCGAAAACAGTCGGAAGCTGCTCGATTGCCGAAACATTGCCATCCGGTCTCGGGCTCTCGTCCATTGCGAACAGGAAGCGCTCCCGTCCCTTTGATACCGAAATGGCCGCCAGTTCATCGGCGAACTTGCCCTCAGATTGTGCTCGTGCCCACTTGTAATGCGAACCCATTGCCCACGTGTCGAGCATCCGTTTGGGAACCTCGTACTTCGCCGCGCCGTCCGAAGCGTCAACCGCCACTGAATTGTATCCGGGGTAGCTGATGGGGAAGATGAAATCCTTGAGCTTCACCTCGCCAATGCGCACGCCTGTTCTGAGGTCTCTGCTCGTGTGGGGCACCCTGCTCATGGACTCCACTCCCACGACCAGCGCGGAGGAATATTCGCCCAACCGAAGGCCCCACAACGCCATGCGTAATGCGGTCAAGGGGGAGCAACATGCGGTATCCACTGTCACCGCAAATGTGTCCATCCCGAGTTTGAGGCAGATCTGCCGGCCGGTTACCGAGCCTGCTTCAAACGATCCGGGAATGCAGTTCCCCACGAAAACCTGTTCAATGTTCGGGCTGAGATCGGGGCCCTGAGCGGTAAGTGCCGCCCGCCCCGCATGGACCGCCAGATCGAGGGGTTCCATTTCCGATAGAGATCCCAGATACTTGCCGAATGGTGTTCTCTTGGCTCCTACAATGACGTATTTACCAGCCATGACAATCTTCCTCCAGCTGGAACATGGGATGGTAGGGCATTACCGTGCCGTATACTCGGTCAGGACAAAGACCTAAATCGGTGAAAACAGCCATGCTCCGGTCTTTCATTCTTGGTGAGTGATATTTACCCACCTGGAGGCGCGTTGTCAATCTTATTTTATAAGGCAAGGACTGGGCAGTTCTCGGGTAAGCATTCAGATGCAAGCGACAGATTTTTCTTGCAAGAAACGAAGCGACGTTGCACGTCCGTCGCGTCGTCATCACGTTGATATTATAATAATTCTGGAAAGTATTGTCGGATGGATAAGCCCCCCTCGCATGTACACTGTTGAAGCAGGTCATGGCGAGGAGCGTAGTGACGAAGCAATCTCGCTTTGGCGAACGAGATTGCTTCGGGCTTTGCCCTCACAATGACGATCTCGTGGCATCTCGCATAGCCAATCCGCGATTTTTGAGAACCCCTATAATAGGCTTTGCTTGGATCGCGGCCGGTGGGGAGTGTCGCGTGTACCTGCATGGATGCGCTTGTCGTGAATTGTCGCGAATCGGCCCACAAGATTTAGGCCGCAAGGCTCAATTAGGCCAGTGAAACGTAATTCCCGCGACGGTAATGATTGCGGAATTACTCAAAACGCATGGCAGTGACGGAATCCATTCGGCTGGCTCTGATGGACGGATATATTCCCGACAACACTCCGAGAAACATCGTAAAAAGGAGCCCGCCGCCGATGCTGGCTGTGATCATGGCGGGCGACGCGTCCACCCCGAGGGGTCCTTTCAAGAGCTGAACCAGCAAGAAACCTATGATTACTCCGACTATACCCGCGAAAACGCTGATGAATATTGCTTCGATGAGAAATTGCAGCAATATCGTTCCTTCTCGAGCGCCCAGGGCTTTTCGCAGGCCTATTTCGCGGGTGCGGTCCTGGACCGCTGCAAGCATCACGTTTGTAATGCCAAGACCGCCCAAGATGATGGTCACACCGAGGGCTGCGTACACGAACAGCTTCACCAAATAAACGGTGGATTTCACGCGTTGAAGTCGTTCCGGGTAGGAAACTATCTTTATTCCATCCTCATAGCCCTTGTGTTCTGTGCTCAGCACTTTCAAAGCATGACTCCGAGCCCCTTCGACGCGGTTCCAGTCGTCAACCCGCAGATAGATTTCCTGAATGCGGTACAATCCTTGAAAAAGGCTCTGAGCAGTAGTGAGAGGAATAAATATGGACCGTCTGATATCCGTATGTTGGATGCCGCCAAGCACCCCGACAACCTCAAAGGTCAGGTTTCCTGCATGAATCTTTTCACCCACCGGATCGACCTTGTCAAACAGGTACTTGACTACATCCTGACCGATTACGCACACGTTTTTTCTCGCGACCACGTCGGACGGACCTATCAAGCGCCCCCGCTGAACGGAGGGAGTCTGGGTCAACCAGTACTCGTTGTCCACACCGAACAATCCCGGGCTCCATTGGGTGGTCCTGAAGTACGCGTTGATCTGAGGAAGGCTTACCACCGGTGCAACAGCCATCAGATGCGGTATTTTCTTCAACCTGGAAACGTCTCGCTGGGTGAACTGGCCCGGATGATAGCTGTCCTCGTTATCCCACTGTGCCTTGAGCACCGTGGCCTCACCCAATAATTCCAGGTGCTCTCCCATTTTTTTTTCAACTGAATCACCCATGGTCTGAATCACGATAAATCCGGCGGTTCCCACGGCAATTCCGGCCATTACTGCCTTGTAACGGCGGCGATTGCGCAAAACCAGACGCCAACACATGGTTAGCAGGTCATCGAGTTTCAAAGCGTACTGCTCCTCGGATGTATCGTGAGACGCGGCTAATTGACAGTATAAGGCATTTCATTCCAAGCACCGCACCCGTTCGCATGTACGAAACAGAAAAAGCTCACGGCATAGGCGGTGCAGTATACCACAGGAGCCAATCATTTTTCCCCCCGACGCTGTGCGTCGAATGGCGGCCGAGATGAAACACCTTTTCCCGGGCCGCCAATAATGGTATTTTCTTGTCTTTACCTTAATTCGGGTGGCCATAAGAAACAATTACGAAATGACATCAGGTTCCGAAAAAGCGGCGGCATCTACTGAAAAGGGTATTGTAAGGCGTTTCCTGCACCTCCTCTCCGCTCAGGGTGCAGAAGCTGTTTCCAGCACGATTTTCTTTCTGTACCTCGCATGGTTGGACAGCAGCGTTTATGGCGAAGTCATGTACGCAATTGCAGCCGGTAGTGTCGTGATGAAGGTCATTCAATTCGGGCTCTATTATCCGCTCGTATCGGATCTCGGTGGAGCCCCGTCTGAAAAAGCGCCTGAAATCCTTAACCGCGTCAATATCGTCAAGCTTGCGCTGCTTGGCCCAACGCTGCTGACAGTGATCGGCATAATCTTGTACCGCGGGTTTTCTCTCCAGATGGGCCTGGTTGTCTTCCTGACGTGTCTGGGGTTTGCCCTGGAAGCACTCGCAGAAACGTATTTCGCCGATTTTCGAGTGAGGGGACTTCAGCGGACTGAAGCCCGCATACGGATGATCAGTTCCGTAGCGTCGTACGGGTACGGCTTCGTAGCAGCGAGTCTCGGCATGAATCCGGTTTTGATCAGTGTCTTCAAGCTGGTTTCCGCATGTGTGCGAATCGGGTTCGGGTTGAAGAATTATTTTCGGTTGCATGCGGCCCGGCTGTTTGTCGCCACCGACTGGAACACGGTGTGGACAGTGTTCAGAGCTGCTCTGGTTTTTGCTCTCATCGAAATTCTCGGCATTATCTATAATAAAACCAACATCTTTTTCCTGGAAGAAGCCACAGGCGTCAAGGGTGTGGCGTTTTACAGTGCCACATGGAATCTCGTTGACCCGGTATCCACGCTGGCCTCGGAACAACTGCTCGGATGGGTCGTGTTTCCTCTCCTTGCGACCCTCTGGTGGGAAAATAGAAGCAGAGTAAACACGCTGGTGCGAAGCAACGCTCGTTTGCTCATGGCGGTTGCCCTTCCCATCATGTTCTTTCTCCACGCGGAAAGCGGCATGCTCATAGGTCTCGTGTATCCGGCGGAATACAAGGATGCCGTCTGGATGCAGCAATACCTCGTGTGGACCATACTCTTGTCTTTCGAAAACAACCTCTTCGCCTACGTGATGATGGTTGCCGGAGCGGCCAAAGTGCTGCTGAGCTTCGCTGCGGTGGCTACGGTTCTGAACTTGATCTTCAACGCGGTGCTTGTACCCAGCCAGGGACTCGCGGGCGGATGCCTCGTCATAATCCTTACCAAGCTGGTCATGACTTTGCTCACGTTTGCTTATTGCCAGGTGCGATTCCGATTTTTCAAAGCAGCGGATTTCGTGTTGCCTGTCGTCATGGGAGCCGGCGGCTATTGTTTGTTCCTCATCCTCCGGCCCCTTATCACCCTCCATCCCGCGGTCGCAGTGACCCTCGCCCTGTACTCGCTTGTCGTCTGGAGATTCAGATCAAGATTCTGACGGTCCGCTTCGGCTGATTGCCGATGCAACTGAGCGTTGAAGAAAGCGGAATCGGGGAGGAACTTCTTGTAAGAAGTTCCCCGAACCCATCTCAAGAACTTTTACAGGGATTCTCAAAAGTGGTGTGGGTTTTGATGATGCGAAAAGTTTGGAAGACTGTCATTGCGAGGGCGAAGCCCGAAGCAATCTCTCATTAGCCAAAACTGAGATTGCTTCGTCGTTTCACTCCTCGCAATGACATGATTGGATCGTCGGAATGTGGGCAAGAATGACCAGCGAATCAGACAGAATTCTTGAGAACTTCTATACATTTGCCTCGGCAGCGTCCAGCAAGACTCTTTCCGTTTCACGAGTCATGTACTCCAGTGAATGGAAGGTCTCGACCCTTTTTCTCCCGTTCAGCCCCATTTCACGCCGGCGTTCCTCGTCCGTGAGCACTGCGACCAGGGCGTCTGCAAGCCCGACCGGATCGCCCGGTTCCACGAGAATTCCCGTCTTTCCATCCAGGACAAGCTCCGGAATGCCGCCCACGCGTGTCGCAACCACCGGCAACCCCATAGCCATAGCCTCGATGATGACGTTCGGAGAGGCTTCCCTTACAGAGGCGAGAACAAAGACTGATGCGCGGCGCATGGCCGGCCTCACGTCCGTCGCTCCGGCCAGGAGCTTTATCCTCGATTCAAGGCAATGGGCGCGGATGCGGGATTCCACTTCCGGTTTGAACGATCCATTGCCCATTATTTCGAAGTGCGCACCGTGCAGTCGACCGGCTGCAAGCCTGAAACCCTCCAGCAGATTGAGCGGATCTTTGTCGTCTACGAGTCGACCGATGGAGAGAACCGTCGGGTTGGAAACGCCCGTTTGAGCTTCAGGTCTGAAATAATCGGTATCCACTGCATTCGGAACCACGGCGATGCGATCCGAAGGCACTGCGTATCTCTGCATCATAACGCCCTTTAGTGCCTGGGCATTACAGATGATGCGATTCGACAGGCGCCAGAGCCATCTTTCGTGCTGGTTGGGAAAGAGGCTCCGGTAACCGGATACGATCACCGGAACGCGCGCCATTCTTCCGAATACCCTGCCCCAGATGTTCGGCACAACCGTTAGAGTGTAGAGCATGTGGGGGCGCTCCCGGAAAAGTTTCCAAGCGAGGCGAACCAGAGCTTCCGGGCTTACCCAGGATGACTGTGAAAGATGGAAGATGTCCACCCCCGTGTCCCGGGCTGCTGGCAACATGTCGGACCCGCCCCTGAGAACCCAGAGTTCGGGTGAGAAGATCTCCCGATTCAGGTGCTTGAGCAGATGAACCGCGTATCTTTGGGTTCCGCCGAATTCAAGATCCTGAAGAAGTACGGCTAGTCTGATCTGCATGGTCGAGCTTGTTTCCCGCTTCGGTAGTGTTCGCCGAGTTCCGTCAAAGTGACCGATTCTACAGGTATTTCGCGCCGGAGCCAAGAGAAAAACCTGGAGAGCTTTGTCCGGAAGCGGTCCACGTCAGCGGCAGTCTGGTGCTGCGGACAGCCACCCGGCATGAGTTCCGACGAATGAAGGAATAGGGTGAGGACCTGTCCCCCGCGGCCGCAGTGCAGCCTCACACCTAGTTTGAGCCTGCGCAGGCCGGTCCACATGGGTTGGACGGGAACCGAACCCAGGTTCATGGCGAACCACGAGATCCACGAGCCCGGAATGGCAGAAGTTCCCACGTTTTCCAGAAAATACCCCAGTCCGCGAAAGACTGGCAGTATGGTCATCGGGACTTCCAGGACACCCGAATCGCCTTCTTTCATTGGATCCTTCTTGTCGGGAAAATAGGGATCAGTGGGCGCAGCAAGGTGATCCGGCCCGCCATAGTATCTCCTCATGGGAGCGACACTGCTGTCCACGGTAATTGCCGTTGATTCCAGTGCTGCGAGCATTCTCGGCCCCAGATTGAAACGGCCCATTCTGAATGACCGCGGCTCATCCGCTGCGGCTCTCACCGCGTTGAGCAGATTGTTCAGTTTTTGCGAAAGGAGGTCTGGCGGCATGAGCTCTGACGGCGCAGGTTGGGGATACGGAAGCTCTCTGATGGGCGGAGTGTTCCAGTGGTGGAGGTGAGCGCCGATTTCGCCGTCCCATCTGGTCCTGAGACCGGCCAATAATTCAGCACAAGGTCCATTGGTAATGACGGGATACGTCACCAAAAGGGTCGGGCGTATTCCCCATTCCCGGAAGATCGGGTCCAGAGTCGACAAGTAAGCCACATTGTTGACTGGAGGGTCGTGAGGGTCGTACCTGTTTGAAAACAGTCCTTCTTCCTCAACGTCTATGGTGACGGCCAATTTCATAAGGATTCCAAAATCGATTCTTTTTGCTTCAGAGACGCCGCACTCTGCAAGAGAGCGTTGAGCACCGGAATTATGCCTTTGCCAAAGAATCGGTTCATAGAACCAGTGTCATTGCGAGGAGTGAAACGACGAAGCAATCCGTTCTTAACGGTCAGGAGATTGCCTCGGGCTTACGCCCTCGCAATGACGGTCACATCCTTTCTCAAGTGAATAATTCCGTTCAGCAAAAGCGTCAGAAAAGAAGGCTATTTTCCCTTTCATTCTCACACATCTTGTGTCTCCACGACAACTCGAGCGGGTGCGCCGTCGCCTCCTTCAATCTTCAATGGCAGGCAGAAGATTGTGCACGGACCCGGAGGGACTGCCGTCAAGTCGACGCATTCCACCACAATGATACCGGCTGCCAAAAGAATTCTATGTACCGTTCCATGTGCGTCCTCATATCCATCCACGGAAAGGTAATCTATTCCCACCAGGCGCACAGAGCGCTCCACCAGACAGAGTGCCGCATCTTCGGCAAGATGAACGTAATGCTCGTCAAATTCGGAAGCCAGTAGTTTGGGACCGTTGTCCGTCTTTAGCAGAACCCGGACGTGATTTTCCAGATGAGAATAGATCAGAGCAGTTCGGTCGATGACGCTCTTTCCCCTCATGTCCAACACGATCCCCGGACCGATGAGGGATTCCAGGGGAATTCCGTCCACTGCGGCCCCACCGGTCAGATAGTGCGATGGCGGATCCACGTGCGTGCCGAGATGTGTTCCCATCGTGATACGTGACAAATTGAATGGGTCACCTTGACTCAGCCGGAATAACGGATTGATTTCGAACGACGGATCACCTGGGAAAATCAACGTTCTTGATCCGAGAGGCAGCGTAACGTCGTACAAAGCCATGATCGGGCTCCGGGAACTCCATGATAGTCCTTTTTATGCCGAATCCCGATTACTATATATGAGAAGAGCGTGAGCTTCAACGCGGAGCATGATATGGTAATAAATGATTTTGACATGATTCTGCACCATGTATCGATTTCGCAGCATACGCATTGAGGGCCGAAGACTGAAATGAAGCTCAACCTCGTATCATTCGCGTTTGTCGCGATATACGTTCTTCAGCTGGTTTGCTCCGTTTGGATGGAGCGACTGAATCGCATGCATCGGATGAAAGCGGGCAATGTAATTCCTGATCAATTTCGAGGATTCATCGACGGAGGGCAACTGGCCCGTATCAATGATTACTCGACTGAAAACAGCCGTATGTTCGTCATCCAGAAGAGCTTCCTGGACGGTGTCCTCCTGGTGTTGATTGCGGGAGGTTTTCTGAACACCCTGGATTTCATGCCCGTTTACTCGGTTCAGAGCTTTGTGCTGGCGGGTTTGTCGTTCATTTTCGTCCTGGGAGCGCTTCTCTATATTCTTGAGCTTCCGTTTGATTATTACCACACATTCGTGATCGAAGAGAAATACGGCTTCAACAAGTCCGATACGAAAATGTGGATGTTGGACACGGTGAAAAGCGCGTTGCTCTCCGCGTTTTTTCTGGTCCTCATCCTGGGTCCCCTTCTCTGGACGATTCGCGCTTTCCCCCATCACTGGTGGTTTTGGGGATTCGTCCTTGTTTCTCTCGTTCAATTCTTACTCGTGGTGCTCTACCCGGTTGTGATCGCTCCCATGTTCAACACCTTCCAGCCACTCCAGGACGGAGATCTGTCGGAGAAGGTAAGACGTTTGGCTGAAAGGGTTGGCATGAGGACCAGCGGGATATTCCAGATGGACGCCGGTCGCAGGAGCACTCATTCAAACGCGTATTTTACCGGGATTGGCAAGACGAAGCGCATCGTGCTGTTCGATACGCTCCTGAACGCCCACACTCACGAAGAGATTCTCGGCGTGCTCGCGCACGAGATGGGGCACTTCAGACTGAGGCATGTGCTCAAATCATATGCGCTGTCCCAGGCGGGAATGTTTGCGGGTTTGTACGTGACGTATGTGCTCATGAATTGGGGTGTGCTGTACGAAACGTTCGGTTTGAACAGTGCCCATTCGTACCTTGCTCTCTTCGTGATAGGGATATTCTGGCAAAAAATAGGTTTTTTCGTAAGGCCTGTCTTAACGAATCTTTCTCGTCGTTTTGAACGACAGGCAGACGCGTTTGCCGTGGAACTCATGAAAAACCCAGAACCTCTTGCTGTGGCGCTCAAGAAAATGGCCGGACACAACCTTTCCAATCTGAACCCGCATCCCTTCTACGTGTGGTTCTACTATTCCCATCCGCCGCTGGTAGACCGGGTGAATCGACTGGAACGACCGGCGTGACCGGACCCTTTTTCGTGATCGTGGCTCATGGGTGATGTGCCCGTCTTCGAACAATCCTGCATGACTGCACGGCCGCCGGTTCGAGACATCGTACCGTTTTCTTCCCGATGCGAGCCCTACGAGGCTAACGTGCTCTTGAAAACATTCAGTTAGTCTGGGGCAGTGCCTGACCTCTGTCATTGCGAGGAGTGAGACGACGAAGCAATCTCGATACCTAAAGGCGGAGATTGCTTCGCTGCGCTCGCAATGACAGCCTTTTCTCACCGGTACTTGCATGATTACGCGCCTTTTGAGAATTCCCTTACATGGCCGAACGGAGATATGGTATGTTTTGCATCCCTTCCGGAGGCAGCGCAGAACTTGCCCGTCCGGAAGGATCATGTAATCAGGGGGTTGTGGTGAAGAGATTCCTTGTGGCACTGAGTGTAATGGCCTCGCTCACGATCGGCCCCGTTACGCTCGCGCAGGATTATGAAATAGTAAACTGCTGCATCAAACCGTGCAGCTGCCTAGGTTCGAAAGCCGGAAAGCCGGAATGCAAGAAGATCAGCCGATCCGAATGCAAGAGACTTGGCGGCGAGGTGGTTGTGGATTGTATATTGTGTGATTGATCCGCCTGTGTTCGGTCTTCGTTCCCGATACCGTTTCGCATTCAAGTACGTGACATCGTGGAGAAACAGTCCTTATACGGATTCGCTTTCTTACAGGTAGCTCGATTCCGGGCGCAGGTTGGGGGCACTCCTTCGCCGCGGACGACGCGGAGCCGTCTCATCACTTCGCTCAGGAGAGCCCCCAGCCCTGACATCTCATAGATCTGGCGGCGAATGCGTATTACAACGAGGATCCCCCCAATCTTCCTTTAATTGAAAACACATCCCGCCAGATTTCGTTTGCTGATGTGTAACCGCACGGAAGGATGCTTGATCTTTGTACGGGTTGCATTTACACTTCCCCTCATAACCAGTCCCCATAAATCGTAACAAACAGGAAGTCTCAGGAGGCCGTATTGATTACAAAGCTGTTCGAACCCATATCCATAGGACCGGTGACGCTTGCAAACAGAGTCGTCATGACGGCCATGCATCTTAATTATACCCCCGTGGGAGAGGTCACCGATCAGTTCGTCAATTTCTACGCGGCGCGGGCACGCGGAGGGACCGGCCTCATCATCATCGGCGGAGCGGAAATTAACGATCAGGCCTCGGGAATTGATCTCATGGTTTCCATTAAGGACGATCGATTCATTCCCGGGCTCGCTCGGTTTACCGACGCGATGCACAAGGAAGGTGCAAAGACTGCCGTACAGCTCTATATGGCCGGAGCGTACTCTTTTTGCGGTCTGAGGGGACTGCCTGTGCTGGCGCCGTCAGAATTCAACAGCTACTTTACCCGCCAAAAGACCACCGCCATGACTCTCGACGATATCGAGCGCGTCCAGCAGGACTTCGTTTCAGCTGCGCGGCGAGGGAAACAGGCGGGATTCGATGCGATCGAGGTGATCGCGTCGGCCGGATACCTCATATGCCAATTTCTTTCGCCGAAAACAAACAAGCGGGACGACGAGTACGGCGGTTCCCTCGAAAACCGCATGCGGTTCGGATTGGAGACAATTCGAAGGGTGCGCGAAGAGATCGGTCCGGACACGGCTCTCATCGTCCGGGTTGCAGGCAACGATTTCGTCCCTGACAGCCACACGAACCGCGAAGCACGCATCTTCGCACGTGCGGTGCAGGAGGCGGGGGCGGATTGCATCAACGTCACGGGAGGATGGCACGAGAGCCGCGTTCCCCAGATCACCATGGACCTGCCACAGGCGGGGTACGTCTATCTCGCGAGGGGCATAAAGGAAGTGGTGGACGTTCCCGTGGTAGGTTGCAACCGGATCAACGATCCGTTCGTCGCTGAGGAAGTGCTGAGAGAAGGCGTCGCCGACCTCGTGGGTGTTGCGCGCGGATTGATAGCCGATCCTGAGTTCGTCAAGAAAGCCAGAGAAGGTAGACCGGACGAAATTCGCCGATGCGTCGCATGCAATCAGCGGTGTTTCGATCACGTGTTCCAGTTGCTGCCGGTAGGCTGCATGGTGAATCCCAGGGCGGGAAAAGAAGCGGAAACCGAGTTCGGGCCGGCCAAAGAGCCCAAGAAGATACTCGTGGCAGGAGCTGGGCCGGCAGGATGCGAATTAGCGGTCACTGCGGCTCAACGGGGACACACGGTCATACTGTGCGACAGAGAGGATCACATCGGCGGTCAGGTGGCCTGGTCCGCGCCTGCTACCAACAAACACGATTTTCATTACATTTTCGATTACTTCCGAGCGGTCTTGCCAAAATACGGTGTCGAGGTACGGGCGGGAGTGGAAGTGACTCCAGATCTCGTTGCCAGAGAAAAACCCGATGTCGTCGTGGTAGCCACGGGCGCGGCACCGTTCAAGCCTCCCATAGACGCGGTTGAACAGCCCAATGTGTTTCAGGCCTGGGATGTCCTCGCGGGAAAAGCCCGGACGGGAGCGCACGTAGTGGTGGTGGGAGGTGGTTCCGTGGGTCTGGAGACGGCTATATTTCTCGCCGTGAAAGGAACCATTTCGCCCGAGCAGTTGTATTTTCTCACGCTGCACGATGCCGAATCCACGGAAGTCCTGCGCGAACTCATGGTCAAAGGAGTAAAAAAGGTCACCGTCATAGAAATGCTGAAACGCATGGGCCAGGACGTAGGACAGTCCACGCGCTGGGTTCTCCTCAAGGAACTCCAGATGCGCGGAGTGACCCTCATCAACGAGGCGACAATGAAGGATATCCGGCCGGGAGAAGTCGTGTATACCGATAGCCAAGGCAATGACGTGACTGTTCAGGCCGATTCCGTAGTTCTGGCGATGGGATCGAGGCCGGAAAGCTCTCTGGTAAAGGCGCTCGAGGAAGCCGGTTTTACCAATGTGCTCGCCATCGGAGATGCCAAAAAGGTGGGCCGCATAGGAAACGCGCTGGACGATGGGTTCGCGCTCGGCTGCGAATTGTAATGCTAATCGTATTAAACCGGATGGGGTCATTATTCAGTGACTCGGGGGAGCTGTCCATCCTCTGTCATTGCGAGGAGTGAAACGACGAAGCAATCTCGATTTTTGAAGGCGGAGATTGCTTCGCTAGGCTCGCAAGGACAGCCGTTTCCCAACTATAAGATACGTATTCGCAATAAGATTTGTGAGATTGCAGGGCTGGGGGCTCTCCTGAGCGAAGTGATGAGACGGCTCTGCGTCGTCCGCAGCAAAGGAGTGCCCCCAGCCTGCGCCCAGAATCGAGTTACCTGTAAAAAAGCGAATCCGTATGAATGGACACGGTTGCAGAGGTTTTTTCCCGATCAACTGCCGCATTCGGGAAAGTTGATGACACCCCGCGTCGCTGCCGGGCATAATTGAGACACCTCATAAATATTGGGACTCTTCTGCGGGAACCCTCGTGTTCCGCGTGGAATCCTTTCACGCCGGGTAGATCTCCAGAATTTCCACCGAAGAATTCGGGCTGACCAATCTTATATTTGCCGCAATCCCTTCCAGGTGTTGCTTCACTGGAGTCTCTCCAATGCCGGGAACGCCGTACGTGGTGAAAAGAGCGTTCCTCGTCTGAGGAACAATACGTGTCCTCTTGTCAGGCCCGTAAATGACGCTGGAAATGATCGCCGTCGCGTCGCTGATGATCATATCGCCGGCTTTTAGCTCCTGTTCCTGACCGTTTATCCTCACGTATGTTTCGGTTCCTGTAGACACATCCAATCGCAGAGGCTGTTCGACAGCATCCAGGTCGTGGCCTGCGGTCAGGAGCATGTTTCTTAGCTCCTCCATAAACATGGCCTCAACAAGGGCTGCTACGTGGGGAATGGGTTTCCCCTTGAAGATCACCGATTCGAGCTGCTGCTGAACGTGGTACGTTTTCTTGAACTGCTTGTAGAACGCCTGGTATGCACGGACCGGATTCAACGTTCTCAGCTCAGAAGGATCCTTGAAAAGAGTTCGGAGGTCCTCTTCAAGCTGTTTCTTTTCGCGGTCCAGGGCAGGATGGTGTTCGGGATTGGAAACCCCGCGCATCGCGAGTATCCCGACGACCGCCCCCGGAAATGCTTTTTTCCACTCATCGGAAACCATCAACATGTAGCCTCCTCGGCCGCGCCGTTTTTGTTCGCAACGAGAGTCGGCGGCGTTTACGTGATCGGGATTCTGGGCTCAACCGGAGTTGACGAGTTGCCGAAACGGTGTTAGAGCCTCAGGTTGTCGGACAACATGAAAGGAGCGAAAAACCTATGCCGCGGACTTTTTCGAACCGACGTTTCTTTTTCCGTGTAGTCCTCGCGGCATGGTGCGCGGTATCTGTATCGTACGCAGGGGAACGCATCAGTTCCGATATAAGGGTTACCACAAAAGATCAACTCAGCGCCAAAGAAAAGCGCAGCCTGTTTCAGGCGGCGGTACGCATACTCAAGGACGTTCACCATGCATTTCCGGAGAGAACAAGCACCTCCCGGCGAGTGTTACGTGTCCTTGAAGCGGGGTTCGGGAGGAACTTCTTACAAGAAGTCGCTCCCCGATTTTAATATTTGAAAGCGAAATGGCATGAGGCAGTGACAAATGAATTTGAATGGAATCTTCGTCAAGCTCTCGCTTCGGGCTGCGGAGCTATTCCTGTACCCGCGCGGCCCAAGAGTTAGTGTCGCTGATTTGGAGCCCGAGACGAGGACCAGTTTGGCCACGAGAAGGAGAAGCCATGCTCAAACCTGGCAAGACGTATGAACAGGTGTATGAGGCATTCAGATGGGAAGTCCCCGAATTCTACAATATCGGCGTGGACGTTTGCGACAAGTGGGCACACGAAGAGCATCGCGTCGCCCTGATATACGAGAAACAACGAGGTCAGGTTGAGACCTATTCGTTCTCACAATTGAAAAAGCTCTCCAACCAGCTGGCCAACGGCCTCACGGCACACGGAATCCGTGCGGGCGACCGAGTGGGGATTCTCCTGGGCCAATGCCCGGAGACTGCCATCAGCCATATTGCCGTTTACAAACTCGGCGGCATTGCAATTCCGCTCTTTACGCTGTTCGGCGTGGATGCTCTGGAGTACCGGCTTTCCAACAGCAGAGCCGCTGCTGTGGTGACTGACGGGGCGAATCTCCCCAAAATATGGGAAATCAGGCAAAACCTGCCTGAACTGAAGCTCATAGTGGTGACCGGCGGAGATGTTCCTGCCGGAATAGTGAATTTTCAGGAACTGCTCAACAGAGGGTCCGAGCATTTTCAACCTGCCCGGACGAAGGCTGACGATCCTGCATTGATCATATACACCTCCGGGACCACGGGACCGCCCAAAGGAGCGCTGCACGCCCATCGAGTGGTGCTCGGCCATATTCCGGGAGTCGAGTTGCCGCACAATTTTTTTCCTCAGCCCGGAGACCTGTTCTGGACCCCCGCAGACTGGGCCTGGATCGGAGGACTCATAGACGTGCTCTTCCCCAGCTGGCATCACGGCGTGCCGGTGGTCGCGCATCGCGCCAGGAAATTCGATCCCGAAGAAGCATTCGCTTTCATCGCACGACACGGAATTCGCAATGCGTTCATGCCTCCGACAGCTCTCAAGATGATGCGCCAGGCACAAGACCCGAGGAGCAGACATGACTTCAAGATGCGGAGTATCGGGTGCGGGGGGGAGACCCTGGGTGTGGAATTACTCGATTGGGGCCGTGAAGTCATGGGGCTCACCATAAACGAGTTCTACGGGCAGACGGAATGCAATCTGGTGGTGGCAAACTGTGCTGAAATCATGGAAATCAAGCCTGGTTCCATGGGGAGGCCCGTTCCCGGCCACGTGGTGGACGTGATAGACGAATCAGGAAATCCCGTGCTACCCGGTACTGTGGGAGAAGTTTCCATCTTGCGGCCCGATCCGGTTATGTTTCTTGAATACTGGGGCAATCCGGATGCTACTCGGGAAAAGTTCCGCGGCGATTGGTGCTGCACGGGGGATCTGGCCAAAAAGGACCCGGACGGCTACCTGTGGTTCGTGGGCAGAAAGGACGACCTTATCACCAGCGCGGGCTACCGCATCGGTCCGTCCGAGATTGAAGATTGTATTATCAAACACCCGTCCGTGAGTATGGTTGCGGTGGTGGGCAGTCCCGACGAAGTCAGGACCGAAATCGTAAAGGCGTTTATCGTCTTGAAATCGGGTACAAGCCCAAGCGCGGATCTCGAGAGCGAAATCAAGAATTTCGTAAGAACACGGCTTGCCGCTCACGAATTTCCGAGAGAAATCGAATTCGTTCCCGAACTTCCCATGACAGCCACGGGCAAAATCATAAGAAAGGAACTGCGGAACCTGGAAGTAGAACGAAAGAAGAAGAAATGATCCCGAGGCGGATCGGAAACGGGCATTGTTTCGGAGGCCAAATTTCTAGGGCTCCTCGAAAAGAATGTCCGTTAGTGTACGCTTGAGAGTGGAATATTGTCATTGCGAGCGCAAAAGCCCGAAGCAATCTCGAATTAACCGAAACAGAGATTGCTTCGTCGTTGCACTCCTCGCAAGGACATGATTGGATGGTTCGAATGTGGGCGAGAGTCATGAAAGAATCCGACAGAATTTTCGCGAACTACTCTACCTGTCAGAACCGAAGATCCGGTGAATCAGAATAGGTATCTCACCGTCGAAAGGATATTTTCATACGCGTTGGCCACAAGATTCTTGAGAATCCAGGGCTGGAGGCTCTCCTGAGCAAAGTGATGAGACGGCTCTGCGTAGTCCGCAGCGAAGGGGTGCCCCCAGCCTGTGCCCGGAATCGAGTTACCTGTAAAAAAGCGAATCCGTATCAGGATTCCTCGATCAGTTTTCTAAATCTCTCGAACAAATACCGTGAATCGTGGGGACCCGGCGACGCCTCGGGATGGTACTGTATCGAAAACAGAGGATATTTCTTGTGAACCATGCCTTCCACAGTCTGATCGTTCAGATTTATATGGGTGATATCACATTCGGATTTCACACTTTCGGGATCCACGGCAAAGTTATGATTCTGGGACGTAATTTCCACGTGGCCCGTCTCTAAGCGACGCACGGGGTGGTTGGCTCCATGATGGCCGAAGGTGAGTTTGAACGTCCTGCCCCCCAGCGCAAGGCCGAGAATTTGGTGCCCGAGGCATATGCCGAATATGGGTTTCTTGCCGATGAGCTTCCGGACGCTATCTATTCCGTAGTCCACGGTCTCGGGGTCGCCCGGTCCGTTTGACAAGAAAATACCGTCGGGGTTGACAGCGAGCACGTCGTCGCTGCTTGCGAACGCGGGAAACACCTTGACTCGAGCCCCCGCATCCACCAGGAGCCTGAGGATATTCTGCTTGATGCCGTAATCGTATACGGCAACCGTAAATTTCGGCTCTGATTTCTGCGCCTCCGCGTTCCACCTCCAGGTGCCTTCAACCCAATCGTACGGTTCGGAACAGGTCACTTCCCTCACAAGGTCAAGGCCCTCGATATCGGGGAATTCCCGAACTTTTTCCAGCAGACGTCCGTGATCGTGATCCTCTGTCGATATGATTCCTTTTTTGGCCCCTGTCTCCCTGAGATTCCGGGTGAGCTTCCTAGTATCTATGCCCTGGATCCCGATTATCCCATATTTCTCGAGGAAATCTCCGAGATCCCGGCTTTTTCGCCAATTGCTGGGATGCGGGCAGTACTCTTTCACGATAAATCCTGCAAGAAAAGGCCGGACTGCCTCGTTGTCCTCAAAGTTTACGCCAGTATTTCCTATATGCGGGTAGGTCATCGTAACGATCTGCCCTCTGTAGGATGGATCTGTCAGGATCTCCTGGTATCCCGTGATCGCGGTGTTGAACACCACTTCGCCGATTTTTTCTCCCTGGGCTCCCATGGAGGTCCCACGGAAGATCGTGCCGTCGGCCAGCACCAGAGTTGCTTTCATAGTTGTTCCCTTGAAAAAGACTCCAGTCTTCGCAATCCTTCTTCTATTCTTTCGTCCGGAGAAGTCATGGAAATTCTGAAAAAATTCTCTCCGCTGGGTCCGTAGCCCACTCCCGGAGTCACGATCAAACCTTTCTTCTCCAGCAGGTCAGCACAGAAACTCACCGAAGAGGCGTACGGCTCGGGAATGCGGACCCAGAAATAATAACTCGCCCGGGGAAGCTGAAACCTGTACCCGAGTTTGTTTAGCGAGTCTGCAATCCGGTCGCGCCGCCTTTTGAAAAGAGCTGTTCTCTCCCGGTTGAATTTCGGGGCTTCCGGATGGCCGAGGGCCTTCGCTGCAACCCGCTGGATGGCCATGAACACCCCGGAATCAAAATTCGATTTCAGGGTGAGAAATGCCTGGATGAGATCCTTTCCTCCGGCGATAAATCCGATGCGCCAGCCCGTCATGTTGAAGGTCTTGGAAAAGGAGTGAATCTCAATCGCTATGTCTCTGGCGCCCTTGATTTTCAGTATGCTGATGGGCCTATCCTGCTCTTCAAAGTATACCTCGGAATACGCGTTGTCCGAAAGAATCACGAGCTGATGATCTCTGGCAAATGCCACCAGTTCCTCGAAAAACGATTCATCCGCGACGGCCGCAGTCGGGTTGTTCGGATAATTCACGAACATGATCTTGGCCTTGTCTGCTGCAGCAGGGTCTATGGCTGCGAGATCCGGAAGAAAACCTCTCTCCTCGAGGAGCGGGATACGAATGACCTTGCCGCCGGTAAATCCGATGGCTGCCTCGTACACAGGGTAACCGGGATCGGTGATGAGCCCGAAATCGCCCGGATCCAGGAAAGCGAACGGAAGGTGAGACACTGCGTCTTTAGCGCCGATTACGGCCATCACCTCGTTCTTTGCGTCGAGTTCCACTCCGAAACGCGTACCGAACCAATCTGCCACAGACTCGCAGAAATCCGCTTCTCCCTTGTAACTCGGGTATACGTGATTCCGCGGGTCTTTGATTTCCTTCTCCATCAGGTCAAGGACGAAATCCGGTGTGGGCCTGTCAGGATCACCAATGGCCAGAGATAGGACGTCGACACCTTTCTCCTGAGCGGCTTTCCGTTTTTCATCAATGAGATGGAAAAGGTAAGGGGGAGTATCCAATACCCGCCTCGACAATCTCATGAATCGCCTCCGATTCTCTTGGAATATAATCACTTCCCAGCCGTTCATCCCGCGAGCCGAGTCGGGCCTCTCTGTACAGGCCCTGTCGGGCGTGGTTCCGCTCGGGAATACCATCCGACAAACCTTTTTTTTAGCACTTCCGAACGGACGAATACAAGACGGATTCTCCCGGTGTCCGTAATCGTTCAGTCTTGCCTAGGAAACATCGTTTCCGTGTCTTTGGAAGGAGTGAACAACGGAGCAATCTCGAACTTCAAGAACAAAGATTGCTTCGCTTCGCTCGACAGTGTCTTTCCCGCCCGCGACTGTCGGGATACTTTTGTCCGGCGACACTTTACGCGGAACGCGCCGGACGCTCCAGACAAGGCGAAAACGAGAGCCTGTAATTTTCCGGAAGGCTCTGGTGAATCTCGTAACATGACGGCAGAAAGATTGATGTTATCGGATTCGGTCGTATGCTACAGAGCATGGGAGAAGTCCAGAACATGCAGATCTGGCGAGCATGGGAAATCATTTCCGAGCGCTCAGGGATCAGGCTTTTTTTGACTCCAACAGCATTTTTTGATAAACATATGCTTTCGGCAGAACCGGTATCGAGGGGCGCGTGGTCAAGAATTTGGCGTTAATCCTTGACTTTGACACAAATGTTCACCTATGTTCGGGGAAATCCTCCCGGAGAAAAAATTTAATCAAGTGGTTGCCTCCCCTGAAACAATTCTAAATTGTTTGTGTCTGAATTTGGTAAGCTTGCTTTTGTTCTCGGCATTTCAACAGGAAGTTGACGAGGACAGGGGAACGATACAGGAGTGCTTAAGGGGCAACCGGGAAGCCTTTAACGTCCTGGTTGAAAAATATTACAAGAAAATTTATAACCTCGCGTATCGGTTTGTCGGCGATGCGGAAGAGGCAAACGATCTGGCACAGGAGATATTTACCGCGGCGTACCAAAATCTGAGGAAGTTCAGGGGAGATGCGAAATTCTCCACATGGCTTTTTCAGATAGCGACGAACCGAGGAAAGAACCGGTTCAAGTACCTGAAGAGGCGTGGGTACTTCGCGAATCGGGGACAGGCGGAAAGCGACGACGACAGGGATTCTATCCAAAAAGTGATTCCCGACTTGTCGACGAATCCGGAAACGCTCCTTGCAAGCAAGCAGATTCAGAAGATCGTACAGGATGCGATCAACGAGTTGGATCCGGATCACAAGGAAATTGTGATTCTCAGAGATATCGAAGGGTTTTCTTATGACGAGATAGCTCAGATTCTGAATCTTCCGGAAGGAACTACCAAATCCCGTCTGCATAGAGCGCGGATGGTTGTAAAAGAAAAATTGAAGAAGGTTTTATCATGAGTGAATGTGAGCGAATAAGCGACCTGTTCGGGGAAGTGCATGATAATCAGGCGGATGGCAAAATTGAACAGTACGTGAGAGACCACCTCCTGGACTGTCCCGGGTGTCGAGAGAGTTTCAAATGGTACGGATACACGGTGACAGCACTAAACGGCCTCGACAGAATTTCCCCTCCCCCTGATTTTCTGGCACGATTAAATACCAAACTTGAAACATCACCTTCTTTTTTCGATTTCATCCGAAGCCTCTTCGCGGCGGTCCCCCGCGTTCCGGTGCCGGTCGGGGTTTCGGCTCTCGCTCTCATCGTGGTCCTGAGCATCGCTCTGTATAACAACGTGCCTCAGGTTCCCATTTCCGGGACTTCGACGGCTCTGGAACAAACCACTCCTTCCCCGGTTGCCGAAGCCAGAATGGCCGCTCGGGACACGCGCGGGCTACGCGCCAAGAGTTTGGCCAGTTCGACCGTTCATCCGATGTATGCCCTCCAGGCCCGTCCCGAGATCGAAAGCGTTGCCCACCGTTTTCCCACTGTTGCGGATAGAATAGGCGCGGATAATCTCACCGTTGAAAGTCCGAGCGTCGACAGGGCAGTGGAATCATTGAAAAGAATATTACCGGATCTTCAGGGCAGACTGGTTGACGAGAAAATTCAGCAGAATATGGGCGATAAGATTCTCGCAGTCCTCATCCCGTCGGAATCCTACGGCCATCTCACCACGGAATTGATCAATCACGGGGCAGTTGCCGCCGGCTCGGCCGACATATCCCATGCCCCCAGCAAGAAAGAAGGAAATAACGTTCTGTTGTACATCCGTTTCGTGCACACACGTTGAGCCGTGTGGGGCCCGTCACCGTAATTCCGAGTAGCCCGCCCGGTCGGGACCCATTTTATTCTCGAGAATGAGTTCGCATTCGTTATCCGACTCCGAACCTGCCAGCGGACCTCTCGCCTCTGCACATTCTTTCCTCCCGGTTTTTTCCTCAACGCGACCATCTACAGAGTTTTCACCCGGCGGCGATTCGTATATGCTTGTGCCGGTCAAATGACGGCAGAAAGGATTTTCTCTTGAAGCTAGGGATCATAGGATTGCCCGGGAGCGGCAAGAGCACTGTTTTCAGAGCGCTCACGGGTGGAATTGAAAGTGGGGACCGAAAAGGACGTCAAGAACCGGGAATGGGTATGGTGAAAGTCCGGGATCCTCGAGTCGACTTCTTGGCCGATTATCACAAACCCAAGAAGGTTACTCCGGTAGACGTGGAATATCTCGACATCGCGGGAATGACCGGAGAAGGTAAGCCGGGCCGTTCCATCGGGGACAAGATACTTGCCCATATTCGACCGCTGGATGCGCTCGTTCATTGCATCCGCTACTTCCATTCAGCTTCCCTTGGCGAGCCCAATCCCCTCCGCGACTATTCGGCAGTACAGGAAGAGATGATCCTCTCGGATCTCGCGGTTGTGGAGAAACGACTGGAAAGGGTGAGTCGCGACGTCCAGAAAGGACGAAAGGAACTCGCCGAGGAATTGGAGCTGCTCCACAAGGCTCATGCACTCTTGGACGACGGCCGGCCGCTGAGCGTTTTCCCGCCGGCTACCGAATCCGAGAGATTGCGGGGATTTTCGTTTCTTTCCTCAAAACCTCAGCTCGTACTCGTCAACGCGGGAGACGATAAGACTCCGGAAGACGTGCAAGCCGTTTTGAGCAACCTGAAGAACCACGCGGAGGGGGAATCGAAAAGCGCTTTCGATTGGCTGTACGCGGACGCTGAAGCCGAAATTGCCAGACTCGGAGAAGAGGACGCGCGGGAATTCCTGGCGGACCTCGCTCTGGAAGAAGGAGCGAAAGAGAGAATCATAAAGCAATCCTTTGAACTGTTGAACCTCATCGTGTTTTTCACCGCCGGCGAGCCGGAAGTGAGGGCTTGGCCGCTTGAGAGCGGAAAATCCGCATTGAAAGCAGCAGGGACGGTACATTCGGATATGGAACGCGGTTTCATACGAGCGGAAGTGGTATCGTTCGAAGACTTTCGAGAAGCGGGGTCCATGGCTGCTGCCCACAAAGCCGGCAAGGTGCGTCTGGAGGGTAGAGATTATCAGGTCAGGGATGGAGACATCTTTCTGTTTCGCTTCAACGTGTAGCAGTTGCCGAAAGTTCCGGCCGATTCGTCTAACCGATCTTAAGGGATCCCGAACGAAGGTTTGGCGGCCCTGAGTTGTCCGAAGTGTGGGAACCCCCGATACGCATTCGTCACAAGATGTATGAGATTGCAGGACTGGGGGCTCTCCTGAGCGAAGTGATGAGACGGCTCTGTGTCGTCCGCAGCGCCGGAGTGCCCCCACCCTGTGCCCGGAATCGAGTTACCTGTAAAAAAGCGAATCCGTATGAGATCGGCGCCAACCAAACGATGAAACCTGCATAACCGGTAATTTGGGCCTCTCCCGGAGTTTCCGACAAGCGCGGGAAGTCGGCTTGGTCATTGCGAGCGAAGCGAAGCAATCTCGCGTAGATACACAATAAGGGCCGGAGACCGTTTCGTCGCGTCGCTCCTCGCAATTGACATGATTGGATCCTTCGAATGCGGGCGAGAGTCGTGAACGAATCCGACAGAACGTCCGAAAACTGCCGTATTGATCAGAGCGGGGAATTTCAGGATGTTGCCGCAGATTGTTGTATGGAGTTGTCATCGAACGCCAAGGCATCAGAATCCTTGTTGCGCTAATGGTCATCATTCAGTGTCGTGGGGAAACATCGTTTCCGCGTCATGGCGAGGAGTGAAAGGACGACGCAATCTATATAGTTAAAGGCAGAGATTGCTTCGCTTCGCTCGCAATGACAGCCTTTTTCCCTTCCGAAACCGAACGGATACGGCTAATGAGTGTTTTTCATTGATTTTTTTCTTCATCTGCGCTATGAAGATCCTATCCACAAACAGTATCGGGAGATTTTTCGGAGAGCGCGTTTGAGCGTGCACGGACAAAAGGACTGGTATGGATACATCCATTGAATGCCTAGGCGCGGCCAAAATCCCTTCCCCGCTGAAGGCGCGGTATGTTGCGGAAACGGATCGCATCCTGTACGAACTTTCTCCCGAGAGAGTGGAGCGGCAAGTTCGTGAAGGCGCGGAACCTGTTTCGTTCCTGCGAGCCGGCCCCAGGGAGAAGGTCTTCTTCGACCCCAGTAAACTCAAGGCTGCCATGATGACCAGCGGTGGATTGTGTCCGGGTATAAACAACGTGATCCGGTCTCTGGTCCTTACTCTGTACCACGCATACGGAGTCAAGAACATCCTGGGAATCAGATTCGGTCTACAGGGATTTATCCCGAAATACGGCCACCCCATACTGGAACTCACGCCGGATCTGGTCGCTGACATAAATGAGCTTGGCGGAACGATATTGTCGTCGTCCAGAGGGCCGCAGAATATTGAAGAAATCGTTGACGCGCTGGAACGCATGAATGTGGGAATCCTATTCACCATCGGCGGAGATGGGACTTTCAGGGCGGCGGAAAAGATATGCGGAGAAATCACCGCGCGAGGATCGAAAATCAGCGTGATCGGAATTCCCAAGACCATTGACAATGACATCAATTTTCTGTCCAGATCCTTCGGATTCAATACGGCAGTCAGCAAGGCGGCAGAAGTCATTTCCGTGGCTCACGTGGAAGCTACGGGAGCACCCAACGGAGTCGGGCTGGTGAAACTCATGGGGCGGCACTCAGGTTTTATAGCGGCTACCTCAGCCCTGGCAAACCGCGATGCCAACTTCGTTTTGATTCCCGAATCGGACTTCGACATAGAGGGCCCGGGCGGATTACTCACCGTGCTGGAACAGAGAATATTGGACCGGAAGCACGCTGTGGTGGTCGTCGCGGAAGGAGCCGGTCAGAAATATTGTTGCGGGGAGGGAACCGACGAATCCGGCAACATTCGCCTGGGCGACATCGGCCAGTACCTCAAGCAGGCAATCACGAATCACTTTAAGTCCAGGGGAATAGAACTGAATCTGAAGTATATCGACCCCAGCTACACGATTCGGTCCGTGGAGGCCACGACAAACGATTCCGTTTTCTGCGGCTTCCTGGGACAAAACGCGGTGCACGCGGGCATGGCAGGCAAAACAAACATGGTGGTCGGCACTTGGAACGACGAATACGTGTACATGCCCATGCAACTCGTTGTCGGCGGTCGCAAACAAGTGGATCTTGACGGGACGCTTTGGCAAAGCGTCTTGCAGGCTACGGGTCAACCTGCGTTCAGGTCGGGAATCGACGACTGAAAATCAAGTCCGGATGCTGAATTCAGATGCTTGAAATGAATATTTTTCAGAATTTTGAAAACTTTTTTTGAGAAGTCCTGTCGAAGATATGGACTGTAAGACAGATTTCGGTTAAGGTCGAGACAATGGAGGTATGAAATGAATAGGAAGTTTGTCGTTCTTGTATCGGGCCTGCTTTTCGTTCTGATGCTGGCCACTGTCTGTGATGCGGCAGGTGTTTTTGTCGCCACCGCGAAGAATTTCCGGGGCGCCCTTTATCAGGGCTACGGGCCGACTCCGGGTCACGCGAGCGAGATGGCCGTCGTCAAGTGTTCGCAGGATTCTTTTGTACCGCCCAGTTGCAAAGTCGTTTCCGTGCGAATGGACTGCCCGCCGCCGGTTTGTGCTCCGCCCATGCCCATGCGGAAATCGGTTCGCAAAATAACTGCGCAACCTGCCGGGTACTGGGGCCGCCCCATGCCCTGATACACATAGCGGATTCATGAATTGCCCCTTGGTTCGTCAGTGACCCAAGGGGCATTTTTATTTGTACGGAGTGGGAATTACGTAATCATTCAGTTACTCGGGGGAAGAGCCTCACCTCCCTCATTGCGAGGAGTAAAACGACGAGGCAATCTCCATACTTAAGGGCGGAGATTGCTTCGCTCGGCTCGCAATGACAGCCCTTTTTCATCCGTAACCGAATGGATACGCCGGGATTTCCTCTATCCTTTACACGTTCCCGTCTCTGGGGTAGGATGCCCACGGGCTGTCCTACATAATGCGCCCGGATGCACGATGCCGGGAAAGGGGTTACTTGAAATGCTGCGCGGTGGAAAAGTCCCGGAACACGATATGATCTACGACAACAGACGCGAGGAGCCTCTGACGACCACTCGCCAAAGCCATGACCGGTCCGAACGTCATGGAATGTCCCGTCGCCAGTTTCTCGTTCGCGCAGGATTGTCCGCTGCGTTCCTTCTGGGGGGATTGTCCGCTGCCGAAGCTGAAGACACGCGGATCGTAAAAGTCGGTTTTATTTTCCCCGAGAAAGGACCCCACGCGTCAGAGGCAAAATCGTTCATGGCAGGATTCCAATTGTTCTTTAAGGAAGCCGGCATGGACAAACCTCCAGTCGAGATTGTGAGGAAAGATCCGGGTCCCAAAGACGAAAAAGCCCTGCAATGCCTCACCGAATTGATGACCGACAAGGACGTCCGCTTCGTCGTGGGACCGTTGACTCTGAAGGGCTCGGAACAGGTTGTTCACGGCGTGGGCACCGCGAATGTTCTGTTTTTCATCGTAAATCCCGAAATACGACTTGTTTCGGGAGAGATGTGCCTGCCACTGAGTTTCAGGATTTCCGCAAATACGTACCAGTGCGCTCAACCTCTTGCAGGGTGGGCGGTCAAGAACGTGGGAACACGGATATTCATTACGGGGAGCGACGATACCCCCGCAAACGAAGAGGCTGATTTCTTCGCAAATAGTTTTGACAAGGCCGGCGGAACGTTCGTGGACCGCATGATGGCAGAAGCATCCGGAATAAAGGGAGTATTGACCGCTCTGAGCAAATCAGATGCAAACTCCGTATTTGCAGCTTTTTCGGGAGAAACCGCCGGAACGTTTTTCAAAGAATACCGGAAATTCTCGCCCCCTCTGAAACAGCATATAATAGGTCCCGGCTCCCTCATGCCGTTCCCGCAGAGTAGCAGCGAAATCAAAGAAATACCCCCCGGTGTGAAAACCCTGTCCTGCATAAAAAACCCCGCTGAACTCGTCGATCGAATCAAGAAGACCCTAAAAACAGAAGTTTCGGATGTGGTAAGGGCCGCGGAAGGCTTTGATTTGGCTGCGGTCATCACGAGGGCCGTACAGTCGTTGCCTGCGGAAGGTTCCGATCTGACCGGGGCGATAAGAGTTATCGAGGAAATGGAAATCCAGGGTCCGAGAGGGAAAATTCGTTTTGACAAGAATCACGAACCGATCCTCGATACCTTCGTGCAGGAGTGGGAATTTGCGGGACCCGGTCCCAAACAGAAAATTCTCGACGACCTGGGTTCTTGTCAAACCCCGGATTTCGGGTGCGGCCGAATAGGATTTCCCAGGAGACCGGATTCTGAAATCCAGGAAGAGGAACCCCTGTTCGATCAGAATGAAAATTGAGGCTACCTGCTCGCCTTCGCGATTGACAGGGGCGAACAAGTCTGCTACGGTCCGTGCAATATTTGCAATCAATTGACGTCGTGTATTTGGTCTTCGGACAGGCTGCTGAAGGAGTGTTCTCATGGAAAAGCGAGTCGTTCTCGGGACGTTTGTCGTAGTTCTCATAATGAGTCTCACCACGTTGGTTTCGGCAGGCGGACCTGTTTGCCCGCCGATGTGCGCCCCTCC
>DATHCX010000260.1:0-11117 GCA_035319325.1 Desulfomonilaceae bacterium | reverse complement strand
CAAGAATTCGTGTCTCCGGCTATGCCGCCTATGCCCGGAACGCCTGGTCTCATGGTGGGACGCTTTTATGCTCAGCTTAGTGCCAAATACCGGAGCATCGAAACCTTCAGATTCGACGGGAGGCCCGATCAGGTCACCGGTAACATTATACCGTTGACCGTTCCCTTCGGCCCGACCGTGGCAGGCAATTTCGGCGTGGGCACGGCGAACGTGGGTTTTACCGGAAACAACGGACCGGTTGGTGATCCCTTATCCTGGACGTACGACAATGGCCGGGTCAGTGGCGACGTAATTCCCCCGGGACCTACAACCCCGGTTGTTCCAGTCAACCCTGCCGGGGGCACCAGTCCGCCGAACTCCCCAAACCCCGGTGCCGGTCTCCTGTTTCCAGGGATCCCGACAGCGTGCACCCAGGCAAACGAGGCTCCCCCCCCAGCAAACGTCGGTTTGACCTGCAACGGGGATACCCAATGGATTTACTCTGTTTCCACTCCTGAACTTGGAAGGTATTTCGGCACAATTTCAGGCACCGCCACATGTTGTGACGGATTACAAGCAGCATCGTCAACAGGCAGCTTTTCCATCGTGGATCCCACGATCCAGGTGAACAATTTCGGTGGGCCGATGTCCGGCACCACGACGGTGAGGTTCGATGTGGCAGGCAACGACCTGAATTTCACCATGGACGCCACCACGTTCGGGAATCGGGAATTCGGGACCAAAGCATGGAGCATCGGATTTGAGACCGGATTTCAGTTGTATGATTATTTCGATATTTTCTACGGGCTGTCCTTTTTCAGTGCGAGCAACTCCCTGACGTTCAACAATACGGTTCTGGGTTCAGCCAGCAGCACCACCATCGAGGACACGTTCCCGTTTTTTTCGGACGATACGACGAACTGGATTGCCGCCAACTTCAATTCGTCGGAGACTATCATAAACGGCAATGCTTTCCACAACTATCATCTGTCCACCAATAACACGCTGCGGGGAATATTTCCCAATCGCCAGTTCATCAGGCAGACTCTGGACTTCTTTCCTACTGAAAACGTGACTGAGGTCCTGACGAACCGGGCGGACATCTGGGTATGCGACAGCAGATTCGGCACCAGAAGCTGGATTCCGCTCTACGGACTGGGCCGTTTCGGCGCGCAGCTGGGATTCGCGTTCATGCCGGCCAATTACACCATCAGCGGAACCAGAACGTATACCGGCGACGGCGCATCGGGTCTTGTGCCTCCGGGAACAGTGCTCTTCAGTCAGACCAACAAACATGAAACGTGGATGCCTCATTACGGAGGCTTCGTGGGCACGGATCTGGAATTGGGTTACGCCAACTGGTACGTGAGTGGAGCCATGGATTACACCTGGGTAACAACGCAGAGTTACAAACTCAATTCCATCGAAACCACGTTCAATCCGGGCGGCTTCGGCGCAACCATCAGCCTCGGAGCGCATTTCTGAGAGTGTTATAGCTGTTCTCGAAAATTGTGTCGGATTGTCTCATAATTCCGGCCGTATGCCGGTAGTCCAATCACGTCATTGCGAGGAGCGGAGCGACGAAGCAATCTCAGTTTTGGCCGGTTGGAGACTGCTTCGGGCTTTGCCCTCGCACTGACAATCTTCCAATCTTTTCGCGTAGCCAAAGCCGACAATACTTTTGAGAATCCCTGTAGTCGCTCTGTTGGAGGTCATGGAGATAGCGCAGGGCCTCAAAATCGGAATTGCTGCAAGCTCTCGGAGTGGATGACGCCATTTCCCGGGTAACGACTACGACAACGCGAGTGATACGCATTCGCCACAAGATTTATAAGATTGCCGGGCTGGGGGCTCTCCTGAGCGAAGTGATGAGACGGCTCTGCGTCGTCCGCAGCGAAGGAGCGCCTCCAACCTGTGCCCGGAATCGAGTTACCGGTAAAAAAGCGAATCCGTATGAGAAGATGTGGATGAATCCGGCGTTCCCGAACGAAGCTCGGGCCGTCGATCAATCGATGCGCCTCTTGCTGTGGGACCAGTTCACCATCACCTCGGCGATGGTCCTGTTTTTTCGCTGATAGAGAAGAAAGCCGTTCTTTCTCCCGTATTCATACAGATCCCGGGTGATGCGCACATCGTCCTTGCAGTATTCGTGCAGAAGGTCCAGTTTGCCTTCCCGGAACCAGGAAGGTGCCATGCTTCCGTCGCCGGATTTGTTCTTACCCAGCGTGAATTGAGCGAGATGATCCAGGGGGAGACGGAACCCCAGCACCGCGGTCACTGCAGCGAGGATGTCGAGATTGGGCAGCGATGCAAGATTTTCGGTGGTGTACGCCCGGAGCACCTCGTAATCGAAACGCAGCTGATTGAATCCGACCACGAGATCCGCCGACTTGAGCATTTCTATGAGTTGTGCGACGGCGCTTTCCGTAAATATACGGAATCCGTCCTGATCTGAATAAGCTACTCCCACCGACATTCTCATGTTTCGCACATTTCGCCAGCCGCCCACTTCATGCGCGAGTTTTTGGGTTTCCAGATCGAAGACCACGACCCTCTCACGCGTGTGAAGACGTGCCGGGGGGTCGCATGCCGGTCCCGGTACGGCAAGTGACGGTACAGTCCCGGGCGGACGTTCATTAGAAATGACGGATGCCGTTAAAACCGCGGTTTCAGGTGGCCGATCCGGCTTCGTTACGGGTGGACCCGAAACGGGTCCGTTTGCCAAATCAGGGAAAATGCGTCTCCGAGGATGCTTCATTTTCCGGCTGCCGTCCGTGGGAGCGACCGTCGGACCATGGTCGACGTTTGTGTCGCCGGGCTTGCGCGCCTGTGCGGCGGGTGCTGCGGTCGTTGTGCCGCGCGAAACGGGCTGGGTCCGGCCGTTTCTCCTCCGCACAACTGTTGGCGATTTGGCTTTGTCAGGGTCCAGGAGGTATTCGAGAGTCTTCAAGCAGGCCTGCTTGTCCAGCGGTTTGTTCCCGGATCCACATTTTGGGGAATGGATACAGGAGGGGCAGCCTTCTTCACACGGACACCGTTCCACGAGGCGTTTTGTTTTTTGCAGCAATTCTTCAATAATGTCGAAGGCCCGGTGAGACAGCCCCACGCCCCCCGGGTGCCCGTCGTAAATGAAAACCGCGGCTCTGCACACCTGTTCGTGTTGAGGAGTGCTTATTCCGCCAATATCCGATCTGTCGCACAGGGCGAAGAGGGGGAACATTGCAATCGCCGCATGTTCCATAGCATGAATTCCGCCCATGAAATGGAGCCCTTTGTCTTGGATGGCGTCTTTCGTGGCATCGGGTATCTCAATCCATATCCCCACCGTTTCGAAGTGGACGGGCGGAAGCTCCAAATCCACTACCCCGATGAGCTCCTGACCCGAAGTCTTCCTCTTCTCGTATGCGATGATGCGCTCGGTGACTTTGAGCCGCGCCTCCTGCACGGTAAATCCCGGAAAATTCCTCGAACGAAGGGGAGCGCCCAGGATTTCCGTGTCTTTTTCAGAAAGGGCGCGGGTGTAGTAGTCGAGGGTACCGGGTTTCACGACGACGTTTTGTCGTTCCAGGTCCAGTTGTGTGACGAGATATTGTCGTGCCCGGTGAAGATACACGGCGCCTTCGTGGCATTCCGTAAATGCTCGAATGCCCGAAGAACTGCCGATCAAGGTTTTCCTGTCCTCAAGAAAAATGGAAAACGCGGTGCCGATACCTCTGAGATCCACCTGGCGTTGCGGTCGCCGGGCGGCGGAGTGCAAAGGTCCGTTTTCCTGCGGTCGGTAGAGCACGCCTGATTGCTCAAGTTCCTCCAGGACTGAGGCAACCTCCGGAATACCCGCCCATTCCTCTTGCGGGAGAATCGGGGATTCAGCGGCCGCACAGGGAATGTGGCGCTTGAGAACCTCTCTGTTCAACGGGTCCAGGATTGCTTCTTCGCAGTTTCGCCCGAAAAAGTCATTGGGATTTTTCAAGAAATATTGGTCCAGCGCGTCGTTGCCCGCGATCATCACGATCGCGCTCGGCCTGCTGGCACGGCCGACTCTTCCGCCGCGCTGCCAGGTATTTATGATGGTTCCCGGATATCCCACAAGCACGCACAGATCCAGCCCACCCACGTCTATTCCCATTTCCAGGGCTGATGTCGATATCACTCCGTCCATCTCGCCGGAGAAAAGCTTCGTCTCGATCTCCCGGCGTTCCTCCGGAAGAAAACCCGCTCTGTACGAGCTGATACGGCCACGAAGACGCGGCGAGTCGTGCATGACCCAGCTTGTGATGAGTTCGGTGATTTTTCGTGCTCTCGTAAAAACAATGGTTTTCAGCCCTGTTTCTACAGCCTTCACAAACAGGCGGGATGCTACGGTGTACGGGCTGAGAATAGGATTTAAGAATATAAAATGCCGTTTCGACGAAGGGGCTCCCGATTGGTCCACGACGGTAACTTCTCTGCCCATCAGTCTGGATACGAGAGAGCCGGGATTGGATACCGTGGCCGAACACGCGATGAACTGAGGTCGAGCACCATAAATCCCGCACACCCGGAGCATGCGGAGCAGAACTTGAGAAATGTGGCTTCCGAATATTCCCTTGTACGTGTGGACTTCATCGAGAACGACATAAGTGAGATTGGCAAAGAACTCTTTCCAGGTGTCATGGTAGGCGAGCAAGCCCATATGCAGCATGTCGGGATTCGTAATCAGCACTCGTGGCGGGCTACTCTTGATCTTTCTCCGTTCTGCTTCCGGAGTGTCGCCGTCGTAAACCGAGGCCGTAATTCCCGAGGCGCCGGCAAGTTTTATGAACGCGTCCCTCTGGTCCCGCTCCAGAGCTTTCAGAGGAAAAAGGAGCAGGCTACGGCCCTTGGGTTCCCGGATGAGCCGGTCCAGCACGGCACATTGGTACGCAAGGGTCTTGCCGCTGGCCGTGCTGGTGGCGAGGACGACGTCTTTTCCCTGCAACGACAGTTCTATGGTTTCGGCCTGATGAGAATAGAGCGATTGCACACCGGAAGCGCGAACAAGATCCACGACGCGGGAATCCAGAGCGGAAGGGACTTGCCGCTGCCGCGCAGGCCGTTCGGGCAGGATTTCATGATGTTCCACGCCCCAATCGGATCTGTCCGTATGACGCAGCCACTCCAGAAAGGATTCAAGCACAACTCTGTTCCCGTCGTCACTGAAGTATGGGGCGGATCATAGCCGCGGATTCAACGCAATGTCAATCCGGACCGCAACATTCAGTTTTGTGCTAAAACGAACAGGAGCATTTTTTTCCGGCCGGACCGATCGTGCGTCCGCTGAGGTGTCCATTCGGTTGCGGGCGGGAAAAGGCCGTCATAGTGAGCGCAGCGAAACAATCTCCCCCCTTGAGTGTCGAGATTGCTTCGTCGTTTCACTCCTCGCAATGACAAAGTCAAGCACGTCCCCGAAAAACTGCATTTACCCCCTGAGTGCGGTCGGTGGTCGGACTGTTTGAAAATTAGAGGACCGTCATGAGCCGTATCACGTTCAGATCGATAGCCTTGCTGCTGATTGTCTGGGGCGTCGCCACAGCACTGTCCGGTCAAGCGGCAAAGGTTGGAGCCATGGATTCTGCGAAATCGAAACTGGAAACCGTCCCGGTAACGCTTGGAGGAAAGACGGTCTTCGCTTCCCACGCGAACGAGGACTGGAGCAGAACCGAAGGATTATTGAAGTGGAGCACGATTACGGAAGACGAGGGTATGCTCCTTGATTTCAAGCTACCCGGACAGCATGCCATTCACATGCAAGGCATGAAGTTTCCCATAGACGCGGTCTGGATCGATGCCCAAGGAGTGATAAAACTGATTTACGAGGAAATACCTCCGAACTCGGGACAAGTCTATCCTTCGCTATTCAGTTGCCGATATTGCCTGGAACTGAAGTCAGGGTTTTGCAAGAAATATGGTGTGAAGATCGGACAGACCTTGACGTTCGGTGGAGGACAGCGCTGATTGTCCGCTGTCCCACACCATTGCGCTCTCACATATAGGGATTCCCAAAAGTGATGGCGGTCTTGATTGCGCGAAAAGATTGGAAGATTGTCATTGCGAGGGCAAAGCCCGAAGCAATCGCCAACCGACCATAATCGAGATTGGTTCATCGCTCCGCTCCTCGCAATGACATGATTGGACCACCGGCATGCGGGCCGGAATTATGAGAAAATCCGACACAATTTTCGAGAACCGGTATATGTGACCTCGGGGAGGACCTTTTTTACCATGAGGGATCCCCAATCTTACGTGTTTGAAAGCGCATTCGTATCAGCCGGTCGAGGAGATTCCACACGTTCTCAGGAACTGTGCCGGATCCAGATCGTCTCTGATTCCCAGACGGGTGAGCACAAAATCGTATCGCACAGGGTCGTCCGGTTGCAGGCGCATGAATCCGGAGGTGATTTCGTATGCGGTTTTGAGATCCGGCTGTTTCCTGGAAGTCAATCCCAGGCTCAGGCTGATGCGGTGCATATGGACGTCAATGGGCACAACGAGCTTGGACGCGGGAATGTTCTGCCAACCACCGGGATCCACCTCATCGTTCCTCACCATCCATCTCAGGAACAGATTCAGCCTTTTGCATGCGCTTCCCGCGGCGGGGGAGGGGAGAAGGCTCCGGGGTTTTCCCGAAAATACGCTTGAAAGTTCGGCTACGAAAGATGACAGGGCGGGAATGACCGTCTCGTCTTCGGAACGAAAGCCCTTCACAAAGCACGCATTGAGCGAACCGTGCTCCTGGATGGCCTTCTTGATTCCGTACAGCATGGTGGCAAGCTCCAGCCCGGTGGTGAACCTGTGCTTGAAGTCCTTGAAATCTCTAACCAGAGATTCCCTGGATGAACGAAGCAAAAAGGCATGCGGCGATTTCAAGCGCTGGAGCACCGATCCGACGCTCTTGAGTATCTGACGTACCCTGCCGTAGGCCAGGCTCGAAGCGATGAGAGCCACTATTTCACGGTCGTCCACCCGCGGGTATTCGTAGAGGAATTCCAGCGGATCCGGATGTACAAATTCCCGATGATTGTATTTCGTATAAAGAGCGCAAAGGTTCAGCTCGGGTAGTGTTTGGATCATTTTGTTCTCTGTTCTGTTGCTATAGCCGCCGCGCGCCTTCAGCCAGGTCTTCGAGTCCGGCACGGTCTACCATTTTGATGCGCGACCCTTCCGATTGTATCAGACCTTGCTTAATCATCTTCGTGAGGATGCGGGACAACGTTTCCGGAATGGTCCCCAGCAATCCGGCAAGCTGGCCTTTGGGAAGGTCGAGCTCAACATCGGCAGCCCCCCCCTGGTTCGCGCTCAAGTACAACAGGTGAGCCGCGAGTCGGCCAGGCACTTCCTTCAGGGAGAGATCGTCCACGAGAACGGTAAATCTGCGAAGTCTCCTTGAGAGCACCGCGAGCATGTTCAAGGCCAGAGATGGATTGTTTTTGACCAGATTGATGAAAGCCGGCCGTGCGAAAAAGAGAAAGCGGGCGTCATCAAGAGCCACAGCGTGAGCCGGGAAACGCCGACCTTCGAAGACCGGGACTTCGCCGAACGGTTCGCCTGGTCCGAAGATATGGAGTATCTGTTCTTTGCCATCGCCGGAAATCTTATAAATCTTCACCCTACCCGAAACCACGACGTAAAAACCGGTTCCCGAATCTCCTTCGGAAAAAACGGTCCGACCGCGCTGGTATACTTTTTCCACTGCAATGGATGCAAGATCCGCGAGTTGGTCGGGCGGCAATCCTTCAAATAGCGGGATAGCCCCTATTCTTGCGATATTTTCCACCGACTGAGGGTCCTCCTGATGAGGATGACTCCCGGATGACACTTCATCCGGCTTGTAAACACGTACTGCCGTTGGCATCTAAACGGTATTCGGTAAGCGTGCTCCGGCACGCGCCCCAATGGCACGACGGCAGTTGACCCAAGTCAAGGCAACCGACCTTTTTCGTGACTAATGTAACCTATGGATCGAACTTCTTATAATCGAAAGTACGACAACACGTCACATACGGTCAAGATTTCCTTGGCACCCCCAACGAACCGGATCACCGGCAGAGGCGGACCATATGAAGTGGACTGAAGAAGCGACACAAGCGATATCACGAGTTCCGTTCTTCGTTCGCAAGCGCGTGAAAAGAAAAGTGGAAGAGGAGGCTGCGGCAGCAGGATCTTCCCTGGTGACGATGGAGCACGTTCACGCGTCCAGGCGGAAGTTCCTCGCCAGCATGGAGGATGAGGTAAAAGGTTTCCAGGTGGAAACCTGCTTCGGACCGGGCGGATGTCCCAATCGAGCCATCAAGGATGACAATCTCGCAGGCGAGTTGGAATCTCTCATGGCAGGAAAGAACCTCCGGGATTTCTTGAAAACGAAGGTGCGCGGTCCTCTCAAACTTCATCACGATTTCAGAATTTCGGTTTCGGATTGCCCAAACGCATGTTCTCGTCCGCAGATTGCCGACATCGGCATTATTGCTGCGGTTGAGCCCAGCATGCGCCCGTGGGCCTGCAACACATGTGCAGCGTGCATCGGTACGTGTCGTGAGGAGGCAATCCGAATCTCGGCAAACGGCGAATCGGTGGAACTGGACCTGGAGAAATGCCTTCGCTGCGGCGCGTGCCTGAAGGTTTGCCCTTCAGCTGCGCTGCAGGTGGAGCGCGCAGGATACAGAATTTTTGTCGGAGGAAAACTGGGGCGGCATCCCCAGCTGGCCAGGGAATTGGACGGCCTTTTTGACAAAAATGAAACCCTCCTCATGGTGGATAGGTGTCTACAAGTCTATATGCGTTTCAATGTGGCAGGAGAGCGTTTTGGGGAAATGTTGAATCGTACCGACCCGGAGTTACTCTCTGCTCTACGGGAATTCAATATTTTTTTCAAAAAGGGGGAAAAAAGATGAAATGTTGACTTAAGTCAAAGCGCGGGTGGACCGAAGGGTTTACTTATAAGAAAAACGAAACGAAACCGGCGACAGGAACGCTAGTTTAACACAGGAAGGCGAGGAGGAGAAAATGGACGATCAGATGTTTTGTTATCAATGCGAACAAACAGCTTTTGGAACAGGATGCACAAAGGTCGGTGTCTGCGGGAAATCCCCGGAAGTTGCGGCACTCCAGGATTTGCTCACATACGCACTCAAAGGATTGTCCCTATACGCAATTGAGGGACGGAAATCAGGGATTGTAGATCCGGAAATCAACAGATTCGTGGCTGAAGCCATGTTTTCCACATTGACGAACGTCGATTTCGACGCGGACAGGTTTGTGCCCCTCATCAATCAGTGCGTTTCCCTGAGAGAAAGTCTGAAATCGAAAGTCAAATCCGCAGGCGGCAAAGTCGATTTTCCGGAGGATGCCGCCAATTTTCGCCCTGCAGCAGATATGGCGGGATTGATCAAGCAGTCCGGAGTAGCAGGGTTCGGTCCTGATCCGAGCGCCAATCCTGATATCAGGTCCCTGCAACACATTCTCATATTGGGACTCCGGGGCGTGTCGGCATATGCGGATCACGCAAGAATACTCGGCCAGGAAGATGACAAGATCTACTCATTCATCCACGAGGGGCTCGCCGCGACGCTGAATCCCAATTTATCGCTGGAAGAATGGATCGGCCTGGTCCTGAAATGCGGTGAAATAAATCTGCGGGCAATGGAACTCCTGGACGCCGGCAACACGGGCACGTACGGTCATCCGGTCCCCACCAAGGTTCCTCTTGGACACAAAAAAGGCAAGGCCATCCTGATTTCGGGCCACGATCTCAAAGACCTGGAGCAGCTGCTCAAGCAGACCGAAGGCAAGGGAATCAGCATTTACACCCACGGGGAAATGTTGCCGACCCATGCATACCCTGAATTGAAAAAGTATTCTCATTTCTACGGCCATTATGGCACCGCATGGCAGAATCAGCGCAAGGAATTCGCCGAATTTCCCGGCTCGATCCTGATGACCACCAATTGTATTCAACGCCCCAAAGAGTCGTATATGGATAATATCTTCACTACAGGGCTGGTGGGGTGGCCCGGTGCGAAACACATAGCGGATAAGAATTTCTCCCCGGTGATTCAAAAGGCAATGGAAA
This sequence comes from Desulfomonilaceae bacterium, assembly GCA_035319325.1. Lineage (GTDB taxonomy): Bacteria > Desulfobacterota > Desulfomonilia > Desulfomonilales > Desulfomonilaceae > DATHCX01. Next base: position 1,054 of record DATHCX010000260.1, on the reverse strand, counting down.
TGCCGGGTTTCGGGGATGAATCCGACGGGAAAACCGTTACGTGCGGTTTCGGAAGGAATACCGTGATGTCGGTTGCCGGCCAGGTGATCGATGCAGTGAAAGCGGGAGCAATAAAGCATTTCTTTCTGGTTGCGGGCTGTGACGGCGCCAAGCCCGGTCGCAACTATTACACCGAATTCGTGGAAAAAGTTCCGAAAGATTGCGTAGTCCTGACGCTGGCGTGTGGGAAATTCCGCTTCTTTGACAAGGATCTCGGCGACATCGGCGGTATACCAAGACTCCTGGACGTGGGGCAGTGCAACGACGCATATTCAGCAATTCAGATAGCGGTAGCCCTGGCGAACGCTTTCAACGTGGGCGTCAACGAACTTCCGTTGTCCATGGTGCTCTCCTGGTACGAACAGAAGGCAGTGGCTATTTTGCTGACACTCCTCCATCTGGGGATCAAAGGAATTCGCCTCGGACCGAGTCTGCCGGCGTTCGTCACCCCTAATGTTCTTAACGTGCTGGTTCAGAATTTTGACATCAAACCTATCAGCACCCCGGACGAAGATTTGAAAGCCATCCTGGGATAGCGAGATTCGGGGCGGCCCGGCCGCCCCAACGTCTCAGGCGGACGGAAAGAGAGGCAAAGCCATGAAATGTCCAGGACAAGACCCCCGGTTTTGGAAATTCGATGCCATATTTGAGAGCGAATGTCCGAAGTGCGGCAATACCGTCGAGTTTTTCAAAGACGAGACAAGGCGCAGATGCAAGAAATGCGGACATCAGGTGCTCAATCCCAAAATGGATTTTGGCTGTGCGGCTCACTGCAAATTCGCGGAGCACTGTTTCGGCGATCTTCCGCCTGAGCTTATCAAACAAAAGGAAGACCTGTTCAAAGACCGCGTTGCCGTGGAGATGAAGGTTTATTTCAAACAGGATTTCAAGAGAATAGGCCATTCGGCGCGGGTCGCCAGATACGTCGAACAGCTCGTGAAAGAGGAGAAAGGAGATCCCGCGGTAGCGTTATCCGCCGCTTATCTTCATGATATCGGGGCCAAACAGGCCGAAT
>DATHCX010000259.1:0-4454 GCA_035319325.1 Desulfomonilaceae bacterium | reverse complement strand
GTCTGGCCCGACCCGCATGTATATTCGGCGTAGTAAAGAGGTTTGATGCCCAATCGATCGCGAGCCAGCATCAACCTGTGACGGCCCGCATCCCATATTGCAAAGGCAAACATCCCATTCAAGCGGGTGACACATTCTTCTCCCATTTCTTCATACAGATGGACGATCACCTCAGTGTCGGATCTGGTCTGAAACACGTGCCCTTTTGCGGCCAACTCGGCCCGCAGTTCCGGGTAGTTATAGATTTCCCCGTTAAACACGATCCAGACCGAGCCGTCTTCGTTGGTGATGGGCTGGTTCCCGCCTTCCAGATCGATGATGCTGAGCCTTCGCATGGCAAGGCCCACGGAACCCGAAAGATAGTATCCGTCGTCATCGGGGCCTCGATGTCGCATCGTGGAGTTGATACGCTCCAGGAGAGCCCGATCTGCCCGGCTTTCGTGGGGAAGCAAGAATATGCCGCAGATTCCGCACATGTGCAGGCCGCGCTATTCTCTATCTTGAAGGCGAAGGGATGCGAACTGATCCAAGATGAGTCCGAAGAATATGATGTTGATTCCTCCCGCAAGGAAGAGAACCGTGCCTCCGGAGAATTGACTGAAGAGAATCAGGTTGCGGATGGTGAGAGCAATCCCGCAGACAACAAGAAACAATCCGGTGGGAAAGAAGATCTTGTTGGGATTTGCCAGGGTGATCACCCTGAGAATAAACATCAGAAATCGAAATCCATCCCGGAAGGGATGCAGTTTGCTGTTGGTATCCACATTCCTCGGTCGCACGCGAATGGGGACGAAACCCACATTGTATCCTGCGGTAATGAAACTCAAGGTGCTTGTGGAGGGGAACGAATAACCATTCGGGTAGATGTGGATGAATTTCGTTGCAATTTCATGCCGAAAAGCACGAAACCCGGATGTCAGATCCGGAACGTGCTGCTCCGAGAGAAACGAGGCCAACTTGCGCAGAAAAAGATTTCCCAGGTTACGCAGAGGCGAACCTTCCTCAGTGCTGAAAGAACGTGCGCCCACTACGAGATCGAATCTGTCCAGGTGTCGTACCAGTTCGGGCAGATCTCCCGGATCATGCTGTCCGTCTCCATCCAGGACGGCCACCAGCCCTCCGGAAATGGCCCGCAGAGCGGTCTTGATTGCAGCTCCATTACCCTTGTTCAGGGGATGAGAGACCACCCGCGCTCCTGCTCCCGCCGCGAGTCGTGCGGTGGCGTCAGTGGAACCATCGTCGACCACGAGTACATCAGCCGTGGGCAACGCTTTCTTGACCGCTGCCACGACGGCTGCAATCGTTTTTTCTTCGTTGAAAGAAGGAATTACCACAGTAACCATATCGCGGAACTGTCCGGGGGATTGGGCAGATGAGGTACACTGATCGGATGTTGTCATGGTCGTCTAAAGTGTGCCGGGGATTTATTTCATGTTCCGGTGAAATCCTGTTCACGAATTCCGGACTTGAAGGAATATCATCAACCGGGGCAGGTGTCAAAATGTATCGGTTCGGCGGAAATGAGTGACGCTGGTGGCGGTGCAGGGATTTGAACCCCGGACACTGCGGATATGAGCCGCATGCTCTAACCGACTGAGCTACACCGCCAAGCACCCGCCAAAATAACATTGATTCTCGTGTTGTGTCAAGGTTCCCGATGGCCAGCCAAGCCACCACTCACAGGGGACGATTCTTGAAAATGCTGAAACAGCGGTTCGGACCTACTACGATGGAATCCAGGGTTTTCACGTCAAACGGCATGAGAATCTCCCTGAGACGTTCCGCTTCCTCACGGTCGCGCTGGGAAGGAATGGGGGGGCCGTGAGGGTGATTATGGGCAAGAACGACCGATGAAGCATTATGTTTGAGAGCGCTCGACATCACCTGACGAGGAACCAGAATGACCTGATCCACCGAACCGGCTCCGCTCATCTCCTCTCCCAGCACAACACCCTGATCGTTCAAGAACACCAACAAGACGTTCTCGTCCTTGAGCCCGCGGAAACGCGACACGAGATATTGTTCAAGATGTGTGGATTCCACAAGAATGTTCTTACCGGCTAGGTGCGGTTCCGAATAACGATAAACGGTCTCCCGCACCAGGCGCATCAGCACGGCCATGCGCTCCCCAACGCCGTCGACGCGCAGTAGTTCCACGGAAGGGCAATCCAGTATCTCTCTCAGGCCTCCGAAGTGTTCCATCATGTTCGACGTGAGAAATTGAAGGTCTTCTTGCGGCGCCGCGTAGCCCAGGATCAACTCGAGAAGCTCCCGGTCCGTGACGGAATTGGGTGCCCTCACAAGGCTCTCCACCAGCTGTTCTTGCCTGGCTATGCGGGCAGGATCACAAGGCCCCGGTGTCTTTGTCCCAACGCGTTGTTTTCGGTTCATCGTCCTTGGAGGCAACTGTGACCGGCAGGGGGGCCGCATCCCGAAGACCAAGCACATGCGCCGGTTGCAGCAGGATCATTAGAATGAATCAACAAAGGACTTTATCTGGGAGATGGTGGCAATGTACTGATCCATGAAGATTCTGACATCACTTATGTACGTCCTGGGAACGTAGAGCACATCGTACGGTTTCACAAGAATTGCCGGCCCCATATCCCCCACATCCAGAATTCGTTTCAAGTCGAGACGGCGCCCGATGGGTTTTCCATTGATGTCTCTGGATATGAGAATGACGCTGGTGAGGTCAGCTGTCAGGCGGACTTCGCCGCCAGCAATAGCGATGGCCTGGAGCGCGGTTACAGGCTGGGTGATGTCGTAAGCGCCCGGAGCTCCAACCTCGCCCATGATATACATTTTTCGGGACTGAGCCTTGGAAAGAGCCACCGAAGCAACGACATGCTCCAGGACACCGGCTCTGTAGAGTCTGTTAACCGTGTTCTCCACCTCGCTGACCGTATGACCCGCACACAAAATCCTGTCCTTCAATAATGGAAGATCAATGGTCCCGTCGGGTTTTACCGTGAGAGTCGTCTGACTGCCTCCGGTAAGAGTGGTCAGTGACTCGACCAGTCTCTTCACCTTTTCATAGAAACTCACGACGTGAACCGTGACCAGACGGTAATTCTTCAAGTCACCGCGGGTATCTTCCTTGCTGAAAATATTGGCTTCGATAAACTTCTCCTCGATCTTGCGCGCCAGCTCCTGCGGAGTCAGCCCCGCGGCCCGGATTTCGCCGATAGCCTGCAGGGTGATCATGCCGTCAGGCCGTATGACTACATCCTCATTCAATTGCGGATCCAGGATGAATTTCACCCGAATCTGATCGAGGGTGTCCAGCTTGTACGTTCCGGTGGGTATGCTCCATTCGGTCTGAAAAAGTATGCTGAGCTGATCGTTGGGACCCAGTTTGTAGTTCCGACAAACGATGTCAAAAGCTTCGGCAAGATCTGAGACCTGCGGAGGTTTTCTCGGTCCGGGGTAGGGCCGAAAGGGGCTGGGTATTCCTCCTATGCAACTTCCCAGGAAGATGGTCACCACGGCGAGGGCCAGCAATCGACATGCGCTTATCTGGAAACGTGATTTCAAATGATTAAAGCTTTCATCTTAAGTATTTCATTTGCAATGATTACTATATACCACATATATATGGCAAATGCAATCACTCATCGCACGAGCCGCTCTCCCGAATACGCAGATCTGCGCTCCTTCCTACAAGATCGGCATAAAAGTAGTTTGGATAGGCCCTCAGGGGGGAAAAATTCCCATAAACTGGCATACTGAACACAACGATGGCCAAACGCAAGAGTTTTTTTTCGTACATGCCAAAACCCGGGTGCAACAACTGTTGCGGTCATACAGGATTATTATCGATGCATTCGCCGCTTCCCGTACGGCCAGCCGGTTATATTCTGTGTGGACTTGTGGTATGGTCTACTCTGTTCAATATTCAATTTTTGCAGCGGTGACCGCGAGTATACGATGATGCCTGAAAAAGCACGCCGCATACTATTTGCCTTCGTTCTGATTTTTCTCGTCGCAGGAAATTGCGCTCGAGCAGAGGATTCATGCGCCATCCTCGCCAGGGATTTGGAACAAAGAAAACGGCAGCTCGCGGACTATCTGGAAGCGTCGCAAAAACTCAGACAAGACAAAGACATGCGTTTGATAGAATTGTTGAATTACAAAATCGAAGATCTTGCGGACCAGATCCGAACCATCGAAACCGAGATGGCCGGATGCACGACAGGAACGACCGAAGCGGGCCTCAGTGAGGTCAAATCGGATGAGGGCCAATATGCGACGAAATCGTGCTTTGACCTGCGCAACATGCTCGTTCAGCTGCTCAGGAAAACAAGCTCCCTCAAGAGGCGAGAAAAAAGCCTTTTTTCGGATTTGACACCAGCGGAGAAAAATGAGCTCCAAGAAGCCACCCACGACCTGCAGATCGTGAAATCCATACTCAAGGGCAGATGTGCCGAACAGGAAGCAAGACCCGCTCAACC
>DATHCX010000258.1:0-5333 GCA_035319325.1 Desulfomonilaceae bacterium | reverse complement strand
CATCGCCTGCACGAAGATTGCCACAATACCTATGAACACGATGACCTTCAGGAAGTTCAGGTGCAGGGCCTGGAGCACATAAGAAAAAAGCGCCCAGCACATGATCGCGCTCAACACCATAACCGTGGTGAAGGTCATTCCCATGCCAATGGCGGTTTCTTTTTTCTGCGAAACCCCGAAGAAGATGCACAATCCCAGGTACTTCGTGAACACAAAGTTGTTGATGAGCATGGCGCTCATCAGAAGGGCGAACAACACCTGAACCTGGCTCTTCTTGATGGTGAACTCACGGCTGCCCAGCACTTTTCCGTCGGACGTCACGTCTTTAGCATCGACGACGTACTCGCCGGCCGTGTTCAAAGGCTCCTTGAAGTTAAGGGTCGCCCCTGTCTTTCTCGGGTCTAATGTCACTGATTCCACCGGGATTTTAATATCCGGGTCGGGTTTTTCGAATACCGTATAGTTAGCCGTGTTCTTGGCCCACGCTTCATCCACGGGGACCCCGAACGACACTTCTATTCCTTTGTCTTTCTTGAAGGATCCGGTTCCGGCGCTCTCCGCAAGGACCGGCGCCACAGTCAGCAAGACAAGAAGAACCAACGTACAAGCTAGGAAAGGCAATCTGCTCGTTTTCATCTTAGTGGCCTCCTCCGGAAGCAGGGACCTTGCCCGTGATCTTGTACTCCACCCAGTTGAATGTTGCCATGATGAACCCGATCACAAAAAAACCGCCCGCAGGGAGAATCATGACCAGCAGCGACGGCTTGAATCCCAGCACGTTCTGCACGTCGTACCCGAAGATCTGGCCGACGCCAAAAAACTCGCGAATGGCCGACACCAGGCAAAGCCCGAAAAGAAATCCGATCCCCATCCCAAGGCCGTCAAAGAAGGAAGGGACCAGCGGCTCCTTGGAAGCGAAAAGCTCCAGCCGAGAAATGATGATCGCGAAAACGACAATGAGTTGGATAAATAATTTCACCTGCTCGTAAATGTCAGGATTGATAACGGGCAACACCATGTCTATGACGCTCACCCACAACGCAATAATGATCACGTACGCCGGGATGCGGACTCGCGGGTGAATCACAGATTTGAATATGGCCACCGTGCAGCTCGAGCACACCTGAACAAATACCACCGCCAGCCCCAGGGCGAGGCCGTTCTCCACCGAGGTCGTTACCGCCACGGCGGGGCACAAGCTCAAGGCCAGCCGGAAGATCGGATTTTCAGGGATGAATCCGTTCCAGAGTAGTTGTATGTTCCTGTTCACCTCATACCTCCGCTAAAACACAACCTGGACGTTTTCCTTTTTCAGGGCGTCCGTAAGAATATCGAGACGGTACACGAATTTTCGAACTATGTCTTTGACTCCGTTGGTCACAGCCCTGCTGGAAATGGTCGCTCCCGTCAGAGCGTAAATGTCGTCCTTCACGTGTTTTTCTTTGATCTTCGCTACCTGATCCGGAGAGAGCTTGTCCCGTTTGGCCAGAGCGGGCTCCAGTGCGGGAAGATAATCCGTCGGCAGCGGTTCTTTCACCACTTTGAGGGTTTTGAGCAGTTCAGCCGTCTTCCCCACGAACTGGTTCTTGAAAAAGTCCTTCTTGATCTCGTCCCCAAGACCCGGATCCTCTTCGGATTTCTTGATACCGACGCCCTTTATGGTGAAATCGGGCTCCAGGGAGACCATAAGCTCCACGAACGTCTTGAACCCCTGAGTCGTGCCTTCGACCACGTATCCAAAACGTTTGCCGTCCATGTCCGCAACATGAAACGTCTCGGCATAGGTGGCCTGCGCTCCCTTTGGCAGCACGCCGTTTATTGCGGCGTCGCGGGTGTCCCGTTCCCCGAGTTTCGTCTCATCAGCATCCACCTGGGTCACCTTTCCCGGCTTGCCGGAGAGGTCCACCTGGACGAGAGCGTGTTTCTTGTCTTTCAAGGGAACAAGGTACCCCAAAGTAAGGGTTTTCCCTTCGCTGATGACGTACCGATAAACACTGTAGACTTTGAGGTTTTCCGGCGCCTTCGCGCTCGCTCCGTAACCCAGCAGTCCCTGGACCAGCTCCTTATTCCGCTTTTCCTCGTTTTCTTTACGAGCGTGGTCGGTCTTGGCGAATACCGCGCCCAGAATCAGAGCTGCAGCAACACATATCGCAGTCAGACTGAGAGTGATCTTGATAATTTCTTTCATCGATGCCTCTTATGAGCAGACCCTATTTTGCAGCCGCAACCGGCGCCTGCTTGGGGGGTGCAAATCTTTTCGGTTTGAAGAACTCCTCAATAGTAGGAGTAAGCGCATTCATGAGAAGGATGGCGTAACAAACACCTTCGGGATAGCCGCCTTTCAAACGAATGAGCAGCGTCAAGGCCCCCACTCCGATGCCGAAAACGATCTGTCCGGGTTTCACCGTGGGTGACGTCACATAGTCAGTGGCCATATAAAACGCCCCAAGCATCAATCCACCGGACAGCACGTGAACCAAAGGCTGGCCTCCAAACCATGTCTCGCCCGCGAATATCCAGCTCAACACGGCTACTGTAGCCAGGCAGGAGACCGGAGTGTGCCACGTGATAATGCCTCTGGCCAAGAGGTAGAGGCCGCCCAACAGGATGAGCACGGCAGAAGTCTCGCCGATGCACCCCGGTTTTATACCGATGAAGAAATTTGTGTAAATAGTGGTGAGGTCGCCGAATTGCTGGGTCAAAGCAGCATAACCGTAATGCTTCAACACTTGTAACGGAGTAGCGGCGGACACGGCGTCCACTCCTGCACCGAGATTCGACAGCAGCGGCGATTGGGGAGGAATCCACGCAGACGTCATGTACACGGGGAATGCAGCCATGAGAATGGCGCGCCCCACCAGCGCGGGATTCCAGACATTGAACCCGAGTCCACCCATCAACTCTTTGTTGATAAAGATGGCAGCAACCGCTCCGACGATGGGAAGCCAGTACGGAACGCCGGGAGGTATCACGAAAGCCATCAAAACGCCCGTCAGGACAGCGCTCCCATCGCCGATGGAGACGCGTCTTCCCAAGGCCTTCTGGCAAATGGCTTCCACCACGATGCACGAGATCACGCTGGAGAGCGTGATGAAAAGGCTTCTGAGTCCGAAGTCGTAAATTGAAAACAGGAGCACAGGGATCAGAGACGCGGTTACCGTCCACATGATTCCTGCAGTGGTTTTCCCCATGCGTATGTGGGGAGACACCGAAACAGCCCACTGGGGTTCAATACCCTGGTTTGTTCTCTCTAGCGTTTCGATTTTCCCATCCTCCTCCGGAGGCATCCGTTCAGTAGTGGTCTTCCGAGGTTCATGCCGAATTGTGCGTGGCAGCGAAGTATCGACGCGAACCGTCTCGAAAATCTGCCGAAAACCACTTTGCGTGCGGTTCCTCTCCTGTCCAGGAGACGAATACCCATAGAACGGGCCCGCCGGCTATGTTGGTTCAGGTCTCGGGTGTGACGGCCGCAGACAAGAACGGAACCTCGTCAGGCCGATCATCGATCCTGAAGCGGATTTCAGATCACCCGTGTTTTTTCACCTGTATTTTAGCCAGTCTGGCAAACTGAACCAAGGGGCGCTTTGCAGGACAGACGTATGCGCAGCACCCGCACTCAAAACAATCAAAAACACCAAATTTTTCGGTAAGATGTCCCTTGCCCGCCTCGACGTAAATTGCCACTTCCTTGGGTTGAAGCCCCATGGGGCACGCTTGCAAACACCACCCGCAATGAATGCATGGACCGTATTCGCCCGTGTCGGTTTCCTTGCTGTTAAGGAACAACACGCCGGACGTGGTCTTGGTAATCGGAACATCCAGGCTTGAGATGGCAAATCCCATCATGGGACCGCCGGAGACTATCTTCAGGAGATCTTTCGTACCGCCGAGATAGGTAACGACATCAGACAGCAGCGTACCTACCCTCACTCTCAGGTTTGCAGGCCGATTGAGAGCTCGCCCTGAAAAGGTGGCCACCTTCTCATAAAGCGGCTTCTGCATGGTGCCCGCTTCAAAGACCGCGAGAGTCGTGGAAATGTTTTGAACAATCACACCTACGTCGAAGGGAAGCCCGCCGCCCGGAACGGATCTGCCCGTTAGCGAATAGATGAGCTGCTTTTCAGAACCCTGAGGATACTTGACCTGCATCCCCTGGACACGCACGGTCATGTCATCCTTGCCAGCGGTCTGCTGCGCGACCTTGCTCATCACATTGATCGCGTCGGGCTTGTTCAGCTCGATTCCTATAACGGCTTCCTTGATGCCCAGAATCTTAAGGAGGACTTTCGTGCCTTCGACGATTTTTTCCGGCGTTTCCAGCATGAGCCTGTGGTCGGTGGTGAGGTAGGGCTCGCATTCTGCGCCGTTCAGAACCAGGGTGTCCACTTTTGCCGTCGGTGGCGGCGAGAGTTTTACGTGTGTCGGAAAACCCGCGCCTCCCAGTCCCACGATTCCCGCGTCTTTCACCCTGGCAAGGAGTTGCTCTCGAGTCACGTTGCGCCAGTCTTCGCTCTCGTAGTTTCTCGGAGGGGCTGCTGGATCACGATCGATGATGACCGCATCGCATCTCACCATAGTGGGATGAGGCCGCGGCTCAATGCTCTTGACCACACCCGTCACGCTGCTGTGAATGGTCGCTCCCAGAGCTTTTTCAACGACTGCGATCGGTTCACCTTCCTGGATTTCCTGTTTCTTTTTCACCAGCGGCTTTGCGGGGGCGCCGAAATGCATGGAGAGCGGAAGGACGACCTGATCGGGAAGAGGCATTTCTTCGATTGCGAGATGTTCTGTGAGTTCTTTGTGTTCTTCGGGATGTATCCCGCCCATACGGAAAGTAGATCCTGCCATGATTCCTCTTTATTCGCGTCCGATAAGTTGCTCGGGCCGATCCTGTGGAAGCGGAGTTCATTTCCCGCTCCCTGACGGCCAGCCGAGTCGCTTATACGATCCACTCTGAGATGTGTCTTCCAGGCTCTTCCTAAAAGCGTGGTGGGCCGTTCATTGTCAGGTTCGGAGCAATGATACGACCAATTAGGATAGAGTGGTATGCGCTTGGTGTCAAGAATTTCTTCACGATTGGCACTGTTCAGCCTGATGAATCTTGTACCGCAAAACGCAGGGTTTCTCCCGGACAAAAGCAGGTCCGCTAAACAGTCGTGCCGGAATTGTTCAGCAAAGTGGGCACACAAGAATCTGAAGACGGGCATCCGTTCGGTTACGAGTGGAAAGGATGTCATTGCTAGTGTAATACGGAGACGCTTTTTTACAGGTAACTCGATTCTGGGCACAGGCTGGGGGCACTCCTTCGCTGCGGACGACGCAGAGCCGTCTCA
>DATHCX010000257.1:0-3294 GCA_035319325.1 Desulfomonilaceae bacterium | reverse complement strand
GCATTCCACTCAAGCAAAGCCTCCTTGTCATCCCCCGCCGGTTTCTACATCAACAAGGTCGGCTTTTCCACCTTAACCTACTGTCCAGTTTTCGGGGTCCATTATAGATCGCCTTCGAGCTGGGGACCAGCGAAAAGACGATCAAGGTGCAGCGCTCTCAAATAATGAAAAAAATGCGCGCCGATTCGTTAGCTGATTTAGTGCTGCAAGCTGTAAAGATAGGCATCAAGACTACCGTTGACTAAGCCTCATAAGCACAAAGTCCTATACGCATAAGACCAAAGTCCAATTGACGAGGTCTTCCTTTATCGTTACACTGATTTTCAAAGAGCCACTGCGCTGCAATAATGATGTTTTTCTGGTGAAATTCTCTTTGGGTTGGGGGAGCCAATATTGATCCCCCAGTGCATAACAAACCGACGCAAAATCTCATGTCACAGGAGGTGACGTCATGAGTGATTTAGTGGTTGTCGGCTATGAAGAGCAATTCAAAGCGGAAGAGGTACGCCTCATGCTGTGGAAGATGCAGAAGGAATACCTCATCGACCTTGAGGACGCTGTGGTCGCGGAAAAGAACGAGAAGGGGAAGGTCAAGCTGCTACAAGCTCAGAATCTTACCGCTAATGGAGTCTTAACGGGTGGATTTTGGGGATCCCTTATAGGGTTTATTCTTATGAATCCGCTTCTCGGTCTCGCTGTGGGAGTGACGGCAGGAGCTGTAAGTGGGGTCCTCAGCGATGTGGGCATCAACGACAAATTCATGAAGGAATTGGCTGACAGTTTGCATCCCAATAGTTCAGCGCTCTTCGTCTTGGTCAGGAGTGCAAAGCTGGACAAGGTGCTGGAAGAACTCAAAGGAACCGGAGGGAAGATTCTCCAGACTTCTCTGTCTCACGAGGATGAATCCAGACTCCAGGCGGCTCTGAGTGAAGCATGAAGAGATTGTGGTGAAATTGTCTTCGATCAGTATCGCTGCCACAACTTGAATTTCTCTAACTGTCAAAGAAGAAGGCGGCGCTTGGCGAAGCCACCGCCCGAAAGAGTACGATGCTTAGCATTAAGTCTGTCGTTTGTCATAGAGTCTTTTCGATGCACAGGGGTTGAGCCAAGTCGATTCCCCTTCGTACACGACCTAGGGCCGGCCCCGCCCCTGGAGTGGAGATCATGAATGGCGGAGAAAAGGAATTCCCTATTCGTGGTAGATGATGACTCATCTGTACGTGCCGCACTCAAGAGGTTGCTCGAGGCATTGGGATTCAATGTGAAAACATTCAAATCTGCCGAGGAATTCTTAGATTCAGGTCTAGCGCAGTGCCCTGACCTGTTGATCCTCGACGTGCGTATGACGGGGATGACCGGTCTTGAATTGCAGAGAACGCTCATTGAGCAGGGATCCGATATACCAGTGATTTTCGTGACGGCATATGACGACATGAATGCGCGAAGGGTTGCAATGGAGGCCGGGGCTGTGGCCTTCGTGCAGAAACCCTTTGATGAGGAAATCCTTGTTGATGCTATTCAGCGTGGCCTCGGCCGACAACCCCAGCGGGTCCCAAGCCAAGTCAACTCTGAGTGATTCAAGATGTATCGATGGCACTTCGTCGAAGCCTTGTTGAGCAGAAGCCAGCTAGCCGGTTTCTGTTGGTAACCGTTGTATGGAGCTGGTTGGCTTCAAGAAGATGGTTAGGTTAGGATAGCAATCCTTACGTAGAGGAGTCCTTAGGCTTGACTCTGGGGAACGCATGGAGCGCTCGCCAGAAAAACACAGAATGAAGCCTGAATGAGGTCGGTCCCAATGATTGGACACAAGACGAGAGTGCCTTCAAAGGCTTTTTCCGCTTTGCTCGCTACCGTCATTGCAGCGGCGGTTATAGTCGCTCCCGTCTATGCTGGCAGGGTACTGGACGCTGTCAAAGCTCGGGATCGGCTATACTGCGGCGTAGGCGAGGCAATACCAGGTTTTTCGGAAAGAGAGGCGAACGGAAAATGGCGAGGGTTCGACGTCGATTTTTGTCACGCCCTAGCCGCTGCGGTCCTGGGAGATGGCGACAAGGTGCAGTTCGTACCTCTTACAGCATCAATGCGGTTTCCGGCCCTCCAGTTGGGCCAGATCGATGTGCTCACGCGTCACACGAGCTGGACGCTTGAACGCGAGGCTGTCCTGAAGGTACAATTCCCAGCGGTGTTGTTCTACGACAGCCAAGCGTTCCTTGTTCCGACCAAATCGGGCATAAACACGATAGCAGAGCTTAACGGGGGATCCGTGTGCGTAGAAAAGGGTACCACGAGCCTTCTAAACCTGAAGGACTACTTCATTGCACGTGGGCTATCGGTGAATCCACTCGTGATCGACTCACCGGCAGAGATGATTGCGGCACTTATCGAAGGGCGCTGTGCTGCTTGCACCGGTGACGCATCACAGCTCTTTGCCATGCGCTTGCAGGCATCAGGTGGGGCATCGGCATTCAACATTTTGCCGGAGCTCATTTCCAAAGAACCGCTCTGTCCAGTCGTATGGGGCGGTGACTCCGAATGGGCTACGATTGTCCGATGGGTACTCTACGCTCTGATTCAGGCAGAGGAAACTGGTGTGACCCGCGACAATCTCCATTCCACCATCCCTGAGAAAGGTCTACGGATATCGCGGATTCTGAGAGGAGAGCAAGGCAAAGTCGCGAAGGCAATGGGTATTCCTACCGACTGGGCCGTTCGAGCCGTAAAGGCTGCCGGCAATTATGGAGAGATGTACGAGCGCAACCTCGGACGCGGGAGTCCCCTCAAAATCGAGCGCGGTCTGAACCGGCTTTGGACCGACGGAGGATTAATGTACGCCCCCCCATTCGAATAAAAGGACACTGGCATGTCAGACCTTCAGATCTCTCTGACTCTGATAACTTTTGCGGCAGTGATTGTGCTGATCGCCTTCGACCTAATCGACATGGCGGTAGCAGGACTGCTCGGTGTGTGTATCCTCCTGATTTTAGGGATATTAGAGGACGATGATCTGGTGGCAGCATTCCGAACTGCAGGTGGTCCGGTGGCTCTTTTGTTCGGTGGCATGGTCGTGGCTCGTGTTCTTGCAAAAACCGGCATATTCGAGCGTGTGGGAAACCTGTATCTGCGTGCGACTCGCGGTAGTGGGCAGCGTTTCCTTTTGTTGCTGGTGCTGATGGTTGCCGTGACATGCTCTGTGTTGCCCAACGCTACAACTGTGATTCTTCTTGCTCCAGTGATTATTCGTGTGGCGAAGGAACTCAAATTGGATTTTGTCGGCCCGATGATACTCACGGCGAT
>DATHCX010000256.1:0-23114 GCA_035319325.1 Desulfomonilaceae bacterium | reverse complement strand
CTGATGTTTGTGCTGCTTTCCGGCCGAATGTTCATGACCGTCATGGTCATGGTCGTGATCGTTTTCTTTTTCCACCGTGGCGCGAGCGTGGCTTATATAGCGGCTTGCGGCAACAGTGGTGAATATGAAACTAACTGCGATGGCAACCAGCAGCAAAATCTTCTTGTTTGACATACCGGATCTCCGATGAGACACAGGCCGGCAACGGATCCACCCGGCAATGCGCCAGGGCGGCTGTGATAATCCGGCGCTTCGTGCGTCCACATGAGGCTTGAATACATAATCCTCGAAAATGTCCAAATAACGAATACGGGAAGGGCGCGGTGTGTACCGCGCCCCCTGTCTGAAGAATGCCGGCCCGCACTGGTGATCGGGCGTTGCAGGCCGGAAATGGAATCTACCGATTTTTAGTCTTCTGCGTCTTTTCCGCAACAGCCTTGCCTGTGGGCTTCGCTGCTTCGGCTTTCGCTTCGTCCGCCTTCTTTTTCGCTAGGGCGGTCTGCTGCTCATTCCAGGTTCTGGTCAAAGATTCCCAGTTGGTGTCCCTGGCCATAGCCAAGGGTGCACAGATCGCAAAAATCGTTACCGTGAACAACAAAACCAGCTTTTTCATCTTTTTTCTCCTCGGTAAGAATAGTTCCCCAGTTTTCCATATCCGGGGACACTGGGCGATGTCCGTGTTCAGGACTCGCGTAAGGCCTGATTGACGTGTTCGGTTTTCGGGTCTTGATTTCTCCTGTTCCGACCGGTCGCATGGAGCGACTACCAGCCATACATCTCCGTCTCACGTTGAAAACTCGACTCGAGTCGGAATGCGGAATCTAGAGAATCAAACCCCCTGTCGGTCTGGTAGTGGAAAACAAAGGTGGAAGTTCACATAATAAGAACGACTGTAGAGAGGAATGCGAGCGGACCCGTGCCGTGGGTGGGATCCTGTAAAAAGCCATTGCCGAAGAGGCATCGGAAGTTTGAGTCCTGCTCAGAAGATCCGTCGAGAACACAGGGGAAGGGCACCACTGGATAGTTGTGCCCGCGCATCGTTCCGGAACCGGTTCCCAAGGTGAAAGCAGGAAAATGCATGCAGCCGACGCACTCGTCATCCGTGGACATCACTGAACAACACACGGATTTGCCCGATTCTCCTGTGCAAGTCGACCCCGTGGAAACTCGAACTTGACCATCAGCGGCAACGCACCACTCGGGGACAGGCGATCCCACTATTCCTGCGGTCAGAAATGCAACGAGAATCATCCATGAGGTGCGTCGGGACTTTTTCATATTCCGCTCGTAAGGTTGGTCTTTCTCTTGCGCTAACGAAAACGTACTCTACCGCCGGCCGTGTGTCAAGTATTTTGGGGAATAATTCATGAGTGTTACGTAAAATGACGAACGTGCTACATGTGCCCGGCCCGCTTGCCGGTCAATGATTCCCGACGACAACAGTGCGGCAAAGTGTTTGTATGAGCTCAGATTCGCACGGGGAGCAAGAATTACCTTGAC
Source organism: Desulfomonilaceae bacterium (assembly GCA_035319325.1). Lineage (GTDB taxonomy): Bacteria > Desulfobacterota > Desulfomonilia > Desulfomonilales > Desulfomonilaceae > DATHCX01. The sequence goes on along the minus strand of DATHCX010000256.1, from coordinate 21,614 downwards.
AGGGTCGCACGCAACACTCATTTCTGGTATGCAGGGTACCTGCGGAGGCTGGGACGGTTTGATACGTACGCAATCGTGCCTCGGACGGTGAATTCTTTGAAGGTAGTATTGAGAAACCGCTTTTCGCGCCAAATCATCTTGAGCGGCGAAGCCGATTCGCTCAGGGAATTCGTACGATATAACGTCAAAGCGGGTGGTGATTTCTCCGGAGCGGATCTGCCCGGATTAAACATGGCTGGGTCGGTTCTCGCGACCGTGAAACTGGCGTCGGCAAATCTCTCGGGAGCAAATTTCACGTGCTCGGATCTGTCTCAAGCTTCGCTCGTGGGGGCGAACTTGACCAGAGCGATTCTCATCAGATCGATATTGTCCCGGGCGGACATGACCGAGGCGAATCTCACCGGAGCGGATCTCACGGAAGCGGATTTGAAAGATGCTCGTCTCATCAATGCCGACCTGTATTGGTCGAATCTTACCGCAGCAAACATGACGTCAGCAGATCTTTCCCAGACGAATCTGTCCAAGAGCAATTTGACTCTCGCCCAACTGACGGACGCGGACCTGTTTTGGGCGGATCTCGGCGGAGCGAATCTAACCCTGGCGAACCTCTCCCGGGCGGTTCTGACCGTTGCGAATCTTTCCAGGGCCCAACTCACGATGGCAGATTTGACGGGAGCGACTCTCGCTGGCGTGGATTTGACCGATGCCGACCTGACCGAAGCAAATCTCACTGACGCGGATCTCACGGAGGCGAATCTCTCCGGAACCAACTTAGCCGGGGCAACGCTGAAAGGCGCAAACCTGGAGAGAAGCAAGAGATGAGATGCCCGTAAAAGGATCGACATGAAACGAGCTAAGCGCTTTCGATTCGTGTTGCGAGGGCTGCAAGCGATGACGGTGTGGGTGCACAACCTCGATGAGGACGCGGCCGCGGACGGAGTTTCAAGGCAGCATTTGCAGGATTCAGTCGTCGTACGGCTGCTCGATTCAGGAATACGGGCGCTTGGCGTCGCCAACGTTCCCGAGCCGCCGGGAAATCCCTGGTTGAACGTATTTGTGGACACGGTGAAGACACGGGACGACTATTTCTATTACGTTACCGTCAGATTGGACGAAGTGGTCAAGCTACTGAGGAATTCGGTGGTCAAAACGGTGGGTACAACCTGGGAATCAGTTTCGACAGGTTCAACTACGAAGGAAGACCTGCCACGAAGTATACAAGATGCTGTCGATGAACTCATGGAATCGTTTATTTATGATTATCAAGTGGAAAACAGTCAGTAATGTATGCATTGAGTTAAGGGTGGGGAAGAAGCTCCATTGCGAACGAAACGAAGCAATCTCTGCCCTTGCATTTCGAGATTGATTCATCGTTTCACTTCTCGCAGTGACACGGAAACGATGGTTCCCTGGCGAAACTGCAAGACTACACTATTTTGTGATCTGAGATTGTTTTTCGGCTGAGCGTATGATAATTTGAGCTCTCGGTCTTCTATACATGCTCGGGTGATTCAGGTCCCGGTGTGGGCTGTTATTGCATACGAGTGTATGGACTTCACTCCAGGACATGATCGTTTCACGGGGTGACAAAATCTATCCTCGGGATATAGACGAGGTGCTCTTTTCCCATCCCAAAATTCTTGAAGCATGTTGTATCGGAATTTCGGACCCGGACGCAGGACAGGCAGTCAAGGCTTTTATCGTCCTGAAAAAAGGCGAACACGCGACGCCCGAAGAAATAATGGATTCTTGCAGAAAAAGCCTCCCCGAGAACCACATTCCGCGGTCCGTGGATTTTATGGAAGGCCTCCCGAGAAACCCCATCGGAAAGGTCTTACGGAAGGAATTGAGACGAGTGCACCTCGTGCAAAGTTCTCTGGCCAACCTTAAGGGCTCGACGCAATGAGCATCCGGGGCAATCAAGGCTCAGGCCCCTTCTCGGGGAGCGTTCCTTGTAAAGGGCTCGGTTAAGGGTTACGGCATTTGAACCTCGCGACGCAATGCTTAAATTACCAGGAGCACAGACCGAGATTTTGCAAGCGGGGTAATTACGATGTTTCTGCCTGTCATCAAAGAAGATAAATGCACGAGATGTAAAGCCTGCAGTCGAATCTGTCCCAAGATGGTTCTTGACGACAAGGATGAAAAGATTTCCATTGCTAATGCGCTCCTTTGTACGGGGTGCGAGTCTTGTTCTGCAGTCTGTCCACAAGAGGCGATAGACGTGCACGAAATCTGAAGAATGTGACAGATTGGCTTGTGCAGGCCGTTCTTGACAATCCTCCTCGTTCTGACTACCATGCGCTACGTTTTTTCCATGATCACATCATTATTTTTCAGGAGGAATGTATGACAAAGTCCGATCTCGTGGCTCAAATTGCAAAAGATGCCGGTATTTCTCAAAAAGCGGCAGATTCGGTTGTAAAGGTATTTGTGACGGCAATTCAGGAGTCGCTAAAGGGTTCCGAACAGCACATCCGAATTCCTGACCTGGGAACTTTCAAGGTTTCCCATCGTAAAGCTCGGACAGGCGTCAATCCCAGAACAGGGCAAAAGATGGACATACCGGCAACGCAAGTCCCTGGATTCACAGCGGCAAAAGCATTAAAAGCATCAGTAAAAGGATAATCCCGGGGCCCACATATTATGAACAAATCAGAACTTAGCGCTGCTTTAGCCAAAAATCGCGATCTCCCGATCCGCAAATCGGAAGAAATTGTTGATGCCGTGTTCGACGCAATGTTTCGGGCGCTGGCCGCAAATCATCGCATCGAAATCAGAGGATTCGGGTCTTTCGAGGTCAGAGATTATGACGGGTACACGGGTAGAAACCCGAAGACCGGCGAACAAATAAGCGTTGACGGAAAAAAACTGCCGTTTTTCAAAGCGGGCAAGGAACTCCGCGATCATCTCAAAGATTAAGAACTGCTGCGCATGAGAAATGGTGCTTTCCGTCCGCAGTCAGCCAGGTTGTCCTCGCAGCGCAGTAAGGCAGGCAGCTCGAAGCGAAGGGGACACCTGGCTGGTAGACCCATTCTTCATGCACGGCACTATGGAATGAAAGGATTGCGTGCGTGCAATATGATTTCGACCATTTCGAGTAGACCGGTGCTTCAGAAGGAGAATTCATGAGCCTGTTTTCCATAGACGTTCAGAAATGCAAACGCGACGGGCTGTGTGCCGCGGAATGCCCTATGGGGCTGATCGACATGCAGGAAGAGGGATTCCCCAATCCCGTCCCGTCCGCAGAAGAACTGTGTGTCAACTGCGGTCACTGTGTTGCTGTTTGTCCTCATGGAGCACTTGCCCTGAAAACCATGAAACCGGAGGACTGCCCTTCGGTGAACAAGCAGTTGATACTGACGCCGGAACATGCCGAGCATTTCCTGCGGTACAGGCGGTCCATTCGAAATTATCGGAGCAAGCCCGTGGACCGGGGTGTGATCGGAGAGCTTATAAGAATGGCTAGTTATGCGCCGTCCGGTCATAATCTCCAGCCTGTTCACTGGCTCGCGATCGACGATCCTGCTGAATTAAGTCGCCTGGCAGGACTCGTCATTGGCTTCATGCGCATGATGATAAAAGATCACCCGGAAGTTGCAGGTCCCATGCATTTCGATCGGGTGGTGAACGCCTGGGAGAAAGGTTTCGACAGAATTCTCCGCGGGGCCCCGAACGTGCTCGTGGCCCACGGCGTGCAATCGCTCGGAACCGCTCAGCCTTCCTCTATCATTGCCCTTACGTATCTGGAACTGGCTGCCACGTCCCTCGGACTGGGAACCTGCTGGGCCGGCTACTTCAATGCAGCAGCAACGTTTTACCCTCCCATGATGGAAGCCCTTGCCTTGCCGCAGGGCCATCAGAGCTTTGGAGCGATGATGGTGGGATATCCGAAATATGTGTACCAACGATTGCCCTTGCGGAACGCTCCCAAAATAAGATGGAGATGATACGAAGGGCGCCGCCGTTCCCGCTGCCAACATGCCTCGTACCAGCGCGCTTTCAAAAAAGTAAGATTGGGGGGACCGTCTTACAAGAAGTTCCTCCCCGATTTCACGTATTTGAAAACGCATTGCCATAAGAAGTTCCTGCCCAATCTTATAGGGATTTTCACCAGGAATGTCGGTTTTGATTACGCGAGAAGATTGTAAGATTGTCATTGCAAGGGCAAAGCCCGGAGCAATCTCCAACCAACCAAAACCGAGAGTGCTTCGTCGCTCCGCTCCTCGCAGTGACACGATTGGCCCACCGGCATGCGGGCCCGAATTCTGAGGAAATCCGACACAGGTTTCCAGAACCGGTATACATGTTTGAAAGCGCATTCGTATTGCAAGAAGTTCAGTCCCCCAGATTCATCAATTATCAAAGCGAAACGGTCTAAACCGGTGACCGTGGGGTTGCGGCATCAAACGCTCGGTACTAATCTATGAGTGCCGATGGTAATCCGGATTCGATGATCGAGACGAGGTCAGGTCCCCGGATGAAAGGGCACGGAAGAGTATGTAACTGCCAAAGCGGGGGTAGGGGTTGTCAGGAAGGAACAGCGACATGGTAAACGTCGAACTTAATGATACCGAAACGAAGGAAATGAAAGAAATCCTGGAAATTTACCTTCACGAACTCACCTCGGAAATCGCGAGCACGGACACCCTGACGTTTCGACAGGATTTGAAGAAAAAGAAGATGTTCGTCATGGACATGCTCGACCGGTTGACTCGAGTTGCGGCATAATCGTCGCCGCAAAATCGTGAATGATGGCTCGAGGGCAGGGCGGAGTTCCTGCCCTTTGCATTTGAGAGCAGTGCTTCGTCGAAGCTTCCCCTGCTCATCGAGGTGAGATCATGAAACAACCGGCAACAGACACGACAGAGAGAGAAAGATTTGCCCTCGGAATCATACGGGAATTTGGCCCAGTGGTGGGCAGACTCGGGTTCGGTTCTCCCCGGTGGGAGTACGAAGAAACACTCCGCACGCTCCGGGTCCAGTTCGACGATCCACAGCGCAAGAAAGCGGTTCAAATTGACTACAAAGGAGACGGTCGCCTCTATAGCGCAAATTATTGCCGGGATGACGGCGAATGGCAGATCTGTACCCAACGAAAGCCACAGGCTTTGCGCATGCTGAAACATTCGCTCACTGACTGGCTCTTGGATGTATGTGAAGACTGCTGCCTGGACTGTGAACCCGCCCCAGAGGTTTGGGACGAGGACGATTATTCCCTCGTACCCTGCTCACATTGCGATTCGTCAGGCCACGTCCCCAAAATATCGGCGTAGAGCGGACGGAACCGCATGATTTTGCGCTTTCAAAGAAAGATTGGGTGAACCCTCTGTGTAAAGAGGGTCCATCCAATTTCACTTCCGCGAGTACGAATCGATATACGGTCTTATCTCTCAATAAACTATGATGGTCAGTCGTCCGGGGCCGTGGACTCCTATGGTGAGGGTCAGTTCGATGTCCGCGGTTTTGCTGGGCCCTGTTTCCAGCGTGATGTTCGTTGGAGGGGCCTCACCTAGCGAAGTAAAAAAGTCATCCAGTTTCTCGAAAATGTGCTCCTCGGCAACGATGGCCACATGATGCAAGGGCAGCAGACCCGCCTGAACGGTTTTTCCTTCGGCACTCGAGCAGATGAGACTTCCGGTCTCTGCTATCCCGCCAAAGACTTCTTCAACACACGTAGAAGCAGTGGTGTAATCCTGGCTTCGCTTTTGTTCAGGAATCTCGACCGCCTTCTCTTTCTCGGTAACAGCAGGACAATAGACGGAATCACTCTCCTCGAGAATCCCGTTTAGAACGGCATTCATTCCAGCGGCGTCCCGGACGCGAACCGGCTCAGCGGCTACTTTTGCTGCGTTTTCCATGAATAAATCTACTCGCTCGTCGCGTGTCATAGCACCCTCTGTCAGAAACTTTTTGCTGCCGGGACCGGCAATCTCTAGGAATTCTCAAAAGCAATGTCGGTTTTCGTTACGGGAAAAGGTTCCGAGACCGTCATTGCGAGCGCTAAGCCCGAAGCAATCTCCAACCGGCCAAAACAGAGATTGCTTCGTCGCTCTGCTCCTCGCAATGACATGATTGGACTACCGGCATACGGGCCGGAATAATGAGACAATCCGACACAATTTTCGAGAACCGGTATATTCAACGCCTCTGAGGCTGGCATCACCTTTACGGCAGGCCGGATCGCCCGTGCGGCATTTTCTCGAAACGAGATGTTTCTCCCGGTGTTCATGGCAATCCCTGAGCGAGGACCGCCGCAATGTGCTTGACCTGCACTGTCGCGCCTCTTCGTTTCACAGCGTCCGCAATGTTCAGAAGGCAGCCGTGATCGCAGCCGGTAACCACATCCGCTCCCGTGGAGAGAATGGACTCGACCTTTTCGTCTGCAAGCGCCATGGAAATCTCAGGCATCTTCGCCATGAAAACTCCGCCGAACCCGCAGCACCGGTCCGCGTTCGGCAGGGGTATCAATTCGGGGCCATTGAGCGATCGGAGCAACGTCAGCGGCTCTTCTTTGACCCCAAGCTCCCGCGTGAGCTGGCATGACGCATGGTACGTAATCTTGCCGCTTCCCGTGAGTCCCGCTTCATGGACTTTCAACACGTGCACCAGGAACTGGGACAGTTCATACGTGCGACTCGCCACTGCTCTTGCCCTTTCCCGCATGCGGCCATCGTCTTCGAATAAGTCCGCATAGTGATTTTTCACCATGGAAGCGCACGAACCGGATGGAATGACTATGGGGCCGTCCGTTTGCTCGAAAACAGATATGAAGTGAGCAGCGGCTTTCCTGGATTCTTGTTTGTACCCGTCGCTGTCCGGTGGTTTGCCGCAGCACGTCTGGGCTTTCGGATAGGCAACATCCACGCCGAAATGGCTCAGGATTTTCAGTACGGCCATGCCCGTTTCGGGAAAAAACGTGTCCACCAGACATGTGCTGAAAAGCTGAATACGCATATAACCACCTCGCACGCTGCGTAACGGAAAAGATCCTTGCGCACGATGGAACAGGATGCGGATCTATCCGTCTGTAGCTGTGATAGCCCTGGCAAACAGGGATTCTCAAAAGTACCGTCGGTTTTGATTGGCCGAAGAGATTGGATGGCTGTCATTGCGAGGGCGAAGCCCGAAGCGATCTCGTTCGCCAAAGCGAGATTGCTCCGTCACTAGGCTCCTCGCGATGACCTGCTTCAACATTGTACATGCAAGGTAAGGCTTATCAATCCGACAATACTTTCGGGAAGTACTATAGCAAAAGGAGCCCAAGACAGGAATCAGTCACTCGTACGAATGGGCGTTCCAACGAAAACATGTTGGACCGTGTACCCGAACGCGGCTGTCCCCGCGCCGGATAGGGCAAAGGCCCAAGACCTCAGGATTTTTGGAAGCGGCACGGAGGGAGCTTTTGCCGAAAATCCTCCCCCTGCACAATTTGCCTCTTTATACCGATTCTCGAACAGTGAGCCTGACTGGTCAGTCCTTTTGGTCGGTAGATTGGCCTGACCGCTATAAGGGTACAATTTCATTCCGTGTCAAGGCACAATGTGCATAGAGTTTCCATTCGGTTACGGGTGGGAAAAGATTGTCATTGCGAGCGTAGCGAAGGAATCTCGCCTCTAAGTATCGAGATTGCTTGTTCGTTTCACTCCTCGCAATGACAGAGTATAGGCTCTTCCCCCGAGTAACCGAAGGATTACTGCATAGATCGAAAAAACTTGACGGCCGCTCATAAGTACAATACATAGGCCGTGGCTGTCATAATTTACCTGATATTTGGCTCCTTTGTACCCAGTATCCTTTTATTTCAATTGAGTAAAATTCAGGTTGCGCTTTTGCGGAAGCGCGCATGCGGAACTCCCGGACCGGGCAATTTCTCATATGGCCCCACCGGGCTGTGCATGAACAACGGTCGCGTAGGATTCGATTTCCTCGAAATGGACTCCTGCGTCCAGGGCCGGAGAAGCCGTAAATCGGGTTGCACCGCTGTTCTCGCGCGGTTACCTACACCGGACCGGCCGGCTTGGAGGAAATATGAAAGGTTATTTCGAAGGATTTTCTTGTCATCTCGATGCGGACCGAAACAGTGCATGGAGCTGGTGGGAGAATTTGGGAAAATTTTGGGCCGAGACTCTCAGGCATGATAAACCGGACTGGCAGTCGCCGAACAGAGTGGTCCTCGAAACTTCCGCTTTTTCGTTGCGGAGTTTCACGGAGAAGAGGCACGGCGCACCTCTCCTCATTTTGGGCCCCCAGGCGGGGCATCACACGTGCATAGCAGATTATGCAATACCCGGCCAATCGCTTGTGGAATTGTGCAAGAAGGCGACGGACCGGCCGGTGTACGCGATTGAATGGAAGGGCGCGGATCTCTGCCGGACCGGCGAAACCATTGACGATCTCGTGAAACAAACGGCTTGCTGTGTGAATTTCCTGGGAAACAAGGTTCACATCGTCGGATTGTGCCAGGCGGGTTGGCTATCCAGCATCTACGCGGCGCTCTATCCTGAAACCGTGCTATCTTTGATTCTGGGCGGCGCACCTATAGATTTCACGGCTGGGGGCGGAAAAATCCAGGATATGGTGCAAAACCTTCCCATGGCATTCTACGGTTCCCTGGTCATGATGGGCTTCGGCGTCATGTACGGGAGATTCATCGTGACCGGCTTCAAGAACATGAACCCGTACGATCGTTATATAAAAGACCATCTGAATCTGTTCAATAACATTCACGATGAACAGGTCGTACAACGGACCAGACGTTTTCGAAGATGGTACGAGCATACCCAGAGTATTTCCGGGGGTTGGTATTTGCAGGCGGTATACGAGCTGTTCAAACGAAACCGGCTGGTCAGAGGCCGACTCCGCGTATTGGGCAGACACGTCTTGTTGCAGAACATTACGTGCCCGGTGGTCCTCATTGCGGGCGAAAAGGACGACATAACGCTAGAGCCTCAATTATTCAACATGGCGAATCACGTTTCCGGAAAAGTGGTCAAAATGGTGATCCCCGGATGCGGCCACATCGGGTTGTTCATGAAAAAGCAGGCATTGGAAGAATATTGGAGTCCGGCTCTGGATATCGTCCTGGGCGAGGAAAAGGGCGACACCCGAGTCATGGATGAAGTGGCTTAGTATTGCTTTTCGTAAGTTCGGTGCCGGATTTCATGACCAAGAGAGATTGCTTTGTCGCTTCGCTCGCAATGACAGGACCGAGCAGTGTCATTGCGAGCGAAGCGAAGCAACCTGTTCCCACAAATATGTGCCACCTGATTTAAGAACACCTGTTCTTAGTAATCCTCCGACCAGATTCGGTGAAATATTTTCGCCGGTGCAGATCCCTTCTGTTTTGGGCCGTACAGTGACACAGCTGGCAGGGAAGCGTTATCAGCCGCGTCAGTGATCGGCCTGTCAACGGTTCCTCTCGGACCGCAAGCACATCAATTGAGACCTTATGATTTGGCCGCGAAACACGGGAAACAACCATGGCACTACGACGAATGTTCGCAGGGCCCGGGTGAAGGTTCCCAGGATCTTTACGCCACCTTTTGGACATGGTAAGTTGAACGCGTGTCAAACGTTCAGACGGCTTCAACAGAGTGTGTTCGGGAATGTGAGCGATGCAAAAGGGACTGTGCAACCGAATTGGTATGAGTTCCGTCAAGGGTCTGTTGTTGCTTCTGTACGCGCGCGTCATAACAAATCAGGTACACTAGGGCAGCCATGAAAGTACTTCTGGTCAATCCTCGGTATCCGCAAACGTTTTGGTCTTTCAACAAGGCTTTGAGGATGCTGAACAAGAAATGCGTGCAGCCTCCGCTGGGATTGCTGACGGTCGCGGCACTCCTCCCGAGGGAATGGGATCTCAGACTAGCAGACGTAACCGTTCGAAATATTTCAGAAGCAGACTGGGACCATGCGGAACTGGTGCTCGTCACCGGCATGATCAACCAGTATTCCGGAATCATGGAAACCATTCGTGAAGCCAAGAAGCGTGGCAAGACGGTTGTCGTAGGCGGTCCCACCGTTTTTCACGTGCCCCAGGACGCTCTGGACGCGGGGGCCGACATTGTCGTCCGGGGAGAGGCTGAATCTGCTGTGCCGCGGCTCCTGCAGGCGCTGAGTCGCAGGGAATCCGGAATACTCATCGAAGCAGAGGGACGACCGGATCTCAGCGAATCCCCTCCGCCGAGATACGATTTGCTCGACCTGAACGTTTACGTGGACATGGCTATTCAGTTTTCCAGAGGTTGCCCGTTCCAATGCGAGTTTTGCGACATCACCCTCATGTACGGCAGGGCGGTCAGGACCAAATCACCGGAACAGATCCTTCAGGAGCTTCAAATCCTTTACGACCTCGGCTGGCGGAGGGTAGTTTTTTTCGTGGACGACAATTTCATCGGGAACCCCTCCCGGTCGAAGGCTCTTCTCCGGAAACTCGTGCCGTGGATGGAGGAAAGAGGCAATCCTTTTGAATTCAGTACACAGGCTTCGGTGAATCTTGCGGCCGAACCGGAGCTTCTGGACTTGATGGTTCGTGCAGGTTTCTGGAAAGTGTTTCTGGGAATAGAAACTCCCGACAAAGATAATCTCAAGGAGGCCAAGAAATTTCAGAACACCGCCGTAGATCTGGATGAAGTGTGCCAAAAGATAAACCGTGCCGGTTTGCAGATCATCGCCGGCTGCATCCTCGGGTTCGACCATGAGCGTGCTGGAGCAGATCAGCGCCTCATCGATTTTGCAGCGAAAAATAATATTCCGGAAATGTTTGTCACGCTTCTCCAGGCTGGACCGGGAACCGAGCTATGGCTGCGGTTGGAACGCGAAGGAAGACTCCTGTTCGCCGGTTTTAGCGATAATCTGGGCAGTCAGACCGGGCTCATCAATTTCTTGCCCACCAGGCCGCGGCGCGAGATCGCCACGGAATTCATTCGCCTGTACAGGCAGCTGTACGAACCCGAGTTTTACCTGAAGCGGACATTCGAACATTTGTCGGCAATGAAGGGGCAGCTGCCGAAAAAGCCCTTTGCTCTCCCCTACATTTCAGAACTCAGAGCTGTTTTCATCACCCTTTTTCGGCAGGGAATAGTCTCTCCATCCAGGCTCACATTCTGGAAGTTCTTCTGCAAAGCGCTGTTCACGTTTCCGGACAGATTTCGCTATTTCCTCTCCGCGTGCATAGTAGCTGAACATTACTACGAATATTGCGGTACGATACAAAAGGAATTGGAAGCGCAGCTCGCGGACGTGCCGTTGTCGGAGAATGGCAAGTGTGGACAAACTACCTTGAAACCCGAGCACGGCTGATGCGAATGTGCCTTCGAAGCAATAGGATCGGGGGAACCTGCTTATACCATTGGGTTTTCTGGGAGAGGGTTTGGGCGGGACACTCTCTACAAAGAGGGTCCCCCCAATCTTGCGTGTGGAAGCGCATTCGTATTACAAGAAGTGCTTCCCCGATTCTTCCTTCCTTGAGAGCGAATCGGCATGAGGCTCACATATTCGGATCTTTGCTCCGTACGTAGGCGAGGAGTTCTCTTGCCGTTTCGGAGTCCAGCTTGATCTTGTCGTAATCAATCGGCACATTGTTGAGGTACTGAAGGATCAGAGCGTCTCCTGTGCTTCCTCCCGGGAGGACGCCGGAAAAGAAGAATCCCATTTCCTCAAAATGCTTGCAGAATCTTGCGGTGCCAGGGTCTGCGAGATCCAGGTAGAGTTGGATCGTATCCGTCTGTCTCAGACACAATTCTTTGACTCGGTTTTTCATGTCCGCAAGGACATTCGGTCCGTATCCATGGACGTGTATTTCCGCAGAATCCTTGGAACGGGAAGCGGTCGTGGTGATGACGGATTCCGATAGCTCCGGAGCGGCCTGGGGAAGTGCAAGGAATTCGGGGGATGCCCCCAGATTTTGATAGATCTTGAGGATCATGTCCTCGTGGTGGGGTGGCGAGTAGATTGCCGCACGTGAAGGTTTGCTCAAATAGAGGAATTGCACCACCAGGGTTTCCCGTTGGAGAAGTTCTTCCGTTATTTCTTTGAACGACGCAGTGGCAGGAACATAACCCACCAGCAATGCGCAATCCCTTAATCCCAGGCCATGGCCGGTCTGCTGAGAAAACGTGTGATTGGTTACGGCCTCCCCGAAAATCCCCATGAGTCCCTCGGATCGGGCCTCTCGAATGAGGTGCTCCGTCAGTGCGGTGAATATGCCGTGGAATCTGAAGCGGGGCTTTACGGCTCCGAGCCCGAGTTCCGCTATTCGAGGGGCGTTCTCCATCCGTATAAGCGCACAATGGCCTGCGATTTCCCCGGACGGCGTCACCGCTGCCGAGATGAAGATCCGCCCGCTCTGGATCAGGTCCGCCAGCCTGTCCGGATAATAGGCGTGCTCGTAGGCGTACGAATATCCATAGGCCCTGTAAACGGTGCGTGACACTTCCACAGTTTCAGAGGGCTTCAGCTCCCGAATGCTGAATTCTATATTTTCTCCCGGTTCCTTTCTGGGGACCGGAGCGACATACGGTTCCAGATGGCATGCCTGGAAATAATCGGCAATGCCTCTGTTTTTGAGATATTTCACCAGAATTATTTCTTTTCCGTCGGGCCCTTGATTCCTGAATTCAACTTCGTCCACGCAGTCCTTCATCACCGATATCCCTCTGCACTGGCCCGGAGAAGTGCTCGGATCATGCACGCATTGTTCGAGGAGTCGATCGGCCGGAAGACCCCTGTCTTTTATCGTGATTTTCAAACCCAGAGGGGCTCGTTCGCAGGATATCGCGTACTGAGCCCTTTCGTCCGGCTCGAACGCATGATGGATGACGTTTCCCACAGCTTCCAGCACTGCCGTTCGAATCAGGGCCCGGTCATTCTCTTCAAAACCGAACTTTTCCGCTATTTCTCCTACATACGCAGCCGCAACCTCGTTGTATGAGGGATCGTTGGGAAGCGTCAGTTGTGAGTATTCGCACGTGGTTTCCGTGATCGATTCGTCCATGAAGTCACCGTCCGTGTTTACTCGTCGTAGCTTGAATCCTTCCCCGTTCCGGACAGCATGAGAAATGCCGCAAGGGATAAGAAGGCTGCTGCCGCAAAAATCAGTTTGAACCATGCCGGGAGGGGAGAAGGGGACAAGAAAGCCTCAATTATTCCCGCCAGTACGAGCATAGGCACGCAGCCCAGTACAAGTTTCGCCGCATCCCTGCTTCTCAAGGAGAGGTACTCGGTCCTTCTGTACGGCCCCGGGTCCACCAACGCATGTCCCATGATCAGCGCTGCACCTCCGGCAATGAATATTGCGCTGATCTCCAAACTGCCGTGAGGGAGGACGAACGACCAAAACGGCAGCGACAGCCCATGTCGCATGCACAGTGCGGCAACTGTTCCGATGAGCAATCCGTTGAACGACAACAGATACACGCTCCCGAGCCCGAAGGTAATTCCTGAGGCAACAATAAGAAAAGTTACCGAGATATTGTGTGTCATCAATTGACTGGAAGCCATTGGCGCAACCCCGTACAAATCGCGGAACCATACCCTTCCGTTTTCCACTGCAGAAATAATGTTTTCAGGAACCAGCGTTTCTATGAAACCCTGATCGTTCAGCCCCAGGAGAAATCCCACGAGTCCGAAGCCGACGAACAGAGCGGTCGATACGACCACATAGAGGGCATTTCTTCGGAAAGCGTCGGGAAAACCGTAGAAGAAGAATCCTGCGACAGCCGCCCACCTGAAAGACGGCTTTCGGTAAATCATGCCATGCACGCGAGCAACCAGCCCGTTGAGATGCGAGATCACGTGATTATCAGGGTCAAGTCCGAATTCCGTCGACTTCAGGAGGGAAAGATCCGAAACAGCTGCGATATAGAGTCTTCCCAGGTCCCACAGTTCAGCTCTGCTCAACTCAGGGGCTAGTCCGGGTTTGAACTTCGAGGCTATTCTTTCGAGTTTTTCCCATTCTCCTTTGCGTTCACCGACAAACTCGTTTATATTCACGTGAACCCCTTTTTTCGCCTGACAGGGCGAAGAACGAGGGCGAGACATGCAACATGCATGCGGCGGTCAGTATTCTGCATTTCTCGGAATCGTGAGCGCCCGAACCGGACGTTCTTCAATAGTGCAATTATAATATCACGATGGATTGAGGCGGTGAAAAGAAATTTCCAGACCGTCACTATTGAAACTCCCGAGCATTTTGAACTCCATTTCCGGCTGGCGGGCATCGGCGTTAGATTTCTCGCTTTTCTGGTGGACCGTCTCATACAGGCAGGCATTATTCTGGGACTGGCCATCATAGTGACGCTGCTTTTTTTTATGATGGGCAAAATAGCGGATGTGACTGATTTTTTTGTCAGAATGTCCAAGTTTATGGGGCAGTGGATCATTGCCCTGGCCATCCTCGTATATGGCGTCGTCGTTATTGGGTATTTCATTCTGTTCGAATATCTGTGGAGCGGTTCCACTCCCGGAAAGAAATCCCAAGAAATCCGGGTTATTCGAAAAGATGGTAGACCCATCACCTTCCTGGATGCGACGGTGAGAAATGTTCTGAGATTTGTCGATTTGTTGGCAGACGTGTATCCGATGGGATTACTGGTAATGTTTTTGGATTCCAAGAACAGGCGCTTGGGTGATATGGCAGCCGGAACGCTGGTGGTCATGGAAAAAACAAGCGCTGACCCATTCGCCGCGGCCCGGTCAACAGGGACCGGCATAACGGACCCTGAAATTCGAGACGCTGTAGCGGCTCTTACGCCGGAAGATTACCAGTTGATATCCAAATTTCTCACGAGGCGAAAAGAATTGGACGCGGATCACCGAGCCAAGCTTGCTCACGATATCGTTCATTCGGTTTTGGACAAAGCCGCGATTTCGGTAACGGCATCCTCCGACCCCGAAGGAATCCTGGAGAAAATGGAAGTCCTGTACATGGAGCGGACGAGAATTTTCTAGTCGCCCGCTTGCCGGATTCCAATATATTGCCCGACGGTCAGCCGAGATCAGTTCAAGTGAGACAGAGGAGAATACATGGACCCGGACACTCGGAATACTGTGCATACCGTGGTGATAACAAGGCTGAAAGATCCGTCCAAGAAAGACAAAATAGCATTGTCGTTGTCCCGTATCATCAAGAACGTTCCCCCTGAAAAGATCTCGGAGCGCCTTGAAACGCTTCCCTGGACTCTCACCCGAAAAGCGACTCCCAAGAACGCCTCGCGTCTGGAGCGCTTCATCAATAAAATCGGAGCAGAAACCAAAATCGATCCACCACTGGCTGCGCCGATCATGGCGGAGGTACAGGAAACCCAGATCCTGCCGGAAACGCACTTACTGTCCCAGACCCAGGTTCTTTCCGAGCAGGACGGTGGTACCGAAACTCCGGTCCAAACAGAACCAGCACCTCCTGAACAATCCGGCGGGCCTATCGAGGAAAGCCTTCCTGCCTCGGAACTTGTGCCCGAAAAACAACCGGTGACCGCACCCCCAAAGGAGAGTTCCGTGCCTTCCGGTCCGCCGGAAGGGAGCTTCCCCTTGGAGCCGCTTTCTTTGGGCGGAATTTTGGATAGAACCTTCCAGATCTGCCGTGCTCATTTCTGGAAGCTGATTACCGTGGTGGCCATCTGGTGGGGTGTTGCAACTCTCGTGGGAATTCTGTTTATCATCGTTGGCGCAGTAGCGGGTCTGACCGCGGCTTCGTTGGGACAATTACCGTTGTGGCTGTTGATTTCCGTGGGAGTAATTCTCATCCCCGTAGGCTTCATAGTCCTCATCGCAACGTTCTATCTCGCGCAGGGAGCCCTTATTCATGCGGTATCGTCTATCTACACCGGCCGGGAAGTGCGAGTGGGCGCTTCATATTCCTTTGTGCTAGGCCGGTTGCGTAAATTGGCTTTGACGTACATACTGGTCTTCGTCCTCATGTTTGGTATGGTGATCGCAGCCGGAGCTGCCGGAGCTGCATGGTTCGCTGTGTTCAGGTACGTGACGGATTCCGGTTTATGGGCGGTTCTCGTGTCGTTGCCGCTCTGGCTTGTCCTCGCGTGTGCCGTGATTTACGGGATGTTCAAGCTGCTCTTGGTGGACAAGGTTATCATTATCGAAGATCTTGGATACATGGCTGCCATCAAGAGATCCTGGGCTCTGATTTCGGGAAAAGCGGAAGGGCAATGGCCGAGAGGCTATTTTCTCAGGCTCTTTATCCTGCTGCAGCTTTTCATTTTGATCAATATTGCAGTGAGCCTGCTCTTTCAGATTCCCGGCGCTTTAATGGTTCTGCTGCCGATGCCGAAGATCTTGGCCCAGATCGTCAGCCATATTCTGTCCAATGTGGGGAGTGTCGTGGCAGGTCTGTTTGCTTCCGTCGGCATGGTGGTTTTCTATTATGACATCCGAAACCGCAAAGAAGGATTCGACCTGGAAATGTTGGCAAGCATACACGAAGACTAGGACGGCGACTCGGACTGCGAAAAAATGACGAATGGGCAATGACCGGGCGACCTGCCGGACGACCGGCCAAAAAAGTATTGAACTGCTGCGCTTTTTTCGCCATAATCCACATACTTAAAACAAGAACCCTGTTGGAGGAAAAATGGCCCAAAAGAAGAAAGAACAAAAAGAAAAGGCTGAAAAACCCCTGGAAGACAGGACCATAAAGGACTTGCGTGAAGAAGCTTTGAAAATTACGGAGATTCAGGGTGTTCATGGAATGAACAAGCAGGAATTGTTGACGATTATTCGAAAAGCCAAAGGAATACCCGAACCCGAGAAGATCAAAATAGGCAGCGTAAGGGAAACGAAAACCAAAATCAATCAGCTAAAGCAGATTCGGGAGGAAGAGCGAGCGCAAGGCGTGAGCAGGTCTAGGTTGAACATCCTGCGAAAAAAGATTTCAAGACTGAAAAAAGACACCCGAGGTTAAGGGATTTACTCTGAGTTTCAAAGACTGATAGTCATTGAGTAGATGACCACAACGGGCGGAAGTTGTTGAGGAGTGTTCCAGCTGAGGTCATGTTTCGCGTTGTTGCTGCCGAATTTCGGGTGCACCGAATCCGAAGCCTGCCATGCCAGACTGATGTGTCCGAGTATTTTCTCCAAAATTGCCAATGAATGAAACGCAATCCCACATGATTCAGGGCCGTTTCGCATTCCTCAGGAGGATCGCGACGGCATTGTTTCTGCTTTTCTTGAGCATCTTTTTCCTGCTTGCGGGAGTCTTGCTGTTTGTACGCGTGGGCCTCGATGCGGACAGGGCGGCCCAAATAGTCATTCATCGCGTGCAAGCGGCTACCGGAGCAGTAATCTCGGTATCATCCGCGCAGCTCTCATGGGTGTCGGTGGACAGGGCAGAAATCGTTTGCAAGGATCTGAAATTCAAGGAACGTCCTGATTCTCCCGTTATTTTGAAAATTCCCGTGCTAACCCTTGAAATGAGCGCATTACCGGCCTTACGCGGGGTGCTCATGATCGAGAGACTCGATCTGGCGGGCCCGGAATTGTATCTTCTAGCCGGTAATGGGCATAAAGCCCGTGAAGTACCGCCGAATCTCAACACGAGGCAATTTAAGCTCCAGCCCCTCGTCAAACAGCTCAGGATAAGCGAGGGCCGGATCTTTTCGGGCGCTCCGGGCCAATCCGGTCGCAGAGACGCTCCAGTCTTTTCCGGACTGCGAATCACTGGGACCGATCTATCGCCAGCGGGCGCGGAATCGTTGCAGGTGGCCGGAACGGCCACGGAAAACGGATCTGCCGGTACCTTCGAGATTTCCGGGCGGCTGAATTCCACTCCGTTTTGGGACAAATTCTGGAGCGGGGAGGTTACCATAGGGGCGTCCGGTTGTCCGATCCTTCCGGTTCGCATGCTGGCTGCGTGCTTCGATTACGATCTGCCCTTTTCCCAAGGATCCGTGAATGCCGCGATAAAAGTGGGGCTCCAGAACGGAAATTTCTCGGCGTTGGGGAGAATGGAATTGTTCCAGGCTGTCTTGCTGCCGGGGCTCGTATTCCCTGACAAGGTTCCTCTCGACACAGCGGTGGCCCGGTTCTCCGTGCAACGGGTGGACGATACTCTGGCCGTTGACCTTACGGAGTTGGTCTTGCCGGGAGTAGCCGTTGCCCTGGAGATGAAGATCGGAAATGTTTTCTCTTCCGCTCCTTCCATCGACCTGAACGTGAAGAGAGCGGATCTGGACCTCAAGCAGTTTTTTCCCCTCTTGCCTACGAAGCTGCTGAAAAAAGAAGATCGCGAGCGCCTGGAAAGCGCGGGCCTCAAAGGGCACGTGCTTCTTACCGGCGGCAGTTGGTCGGGCAAAATTTCGGAACTTGCGACTGATTGGACAGGCAGGGGATCGCTTTTCGTTGACGCATACGTGGACAGAGTTTCAGGATTCATTCCGGGATTCGGCCTGCCTATAGGGGACGCTACGGGTAGACTCCGGCTAACCGCGGATGAAGTCATTTGCAAAGGCATCAGTTTTACCCTCGGTAATTCCCCCATTGTTTTGAATGGTTGGATAAGCGACTTGAAGCATTCCCCTAAGAGCGATCTCTTTCTTTCCATGACCGCTCAGGCCCAGGATTTCTTGCCGATATTGGATAACAAGGCCGTATCATCCCGCATCGAACGCTGGCTCGGATGGATATCCGAGCCGCAAGGCGGCGTGTCCGTCACCCTGGACATCAAAGGAGATCTGAGCAATCCGGCAATGAAAGGACGCATCGGTCTCGAAGATTTTCAATGTAACGCCTCGGGCCTGCCGCTTCCGTTAAAGAAAATAAACGGATCTCTGAGATTCCGAGGTTCGACGGTGTCTTTTTCCGAACTCAAGGGAACCGCAGGAGACAGCCCCTTTGAAATAACAGGCGAAATAGGCCCGAACGATACACATGTGTCCTCTGAAGTGAAGCTGTTTGCCGCAGACGCGAAAAAACTCAACGCCTTGCCTGCGCAGCTTATCACTTCAGGAGCGATCCCCGTTTCCATTACCTATAAGGGAAAGCTCCCGGACGGAACCTTTTCCGGACGCGCGGACCTCAAAGGAAACGCATTGGAATGGGGGAAATGGGTAAAAAAGCT
Source organism: Desulfomonilaceae bacterium (assembly GCA_035319325.1). Classification (GTDB taxonomy): domain Bacteria; phylum Desulfobacterota; class Desulfomonilia; order Desulfomonilales; family Desulfomonilaceae; genus DATHCX01. The sequence continues at coordinate 2,542 of DATHCX010000256.1, read as the reverse complement.
TCCGGGAACTCCTTTGTCCCTCGAGTTTTCCGGCGGCAGAAGTGGCGGTGTGACCACCATCGAGGAGGCGTACCTGGTGCTGGCTGATGCACGAATTTCCGGTAAGATCGCAATTGCCGATGAAGGAAAAATTACCGCTTCAATCAATCTCCCTCCAAAAGGAATTCCCACCAGCGTCCTCATCCCGTACACGGACTCATCTCTGGAACTCCAGCCCGGCGGTCGCATTGAAGGGGACGCCCTTATCAGGACAACCGGCGATCGTCCCAGAGAGTTGAACGTGGAATCGAATGTGATACTGAACCACATTTCCTTGCACTTGCCTGGATTCTACAAACGCACGGAAGGCTTTACCGGAACCATTCGGCGCAGGGGAAAATCTTTCGTACTCTCCCTGGAAAGGGCTAAAATAGGCAGCTCCCTCTTGTCCGGGTCTCTTTCCATTACGAACGGTGAAGTGCCAAGACTGGAAATTGCCGTGGACTTCTCATTCCTTGACACCTCGGATTTCACCGCTCCCCCCGGATACGTGAGCCCAATGACCTGGGGAGAATGGATCCGCGCAAATCCGGTAATCAGATTCCTGGCGAGAAGCAGGGGATCGTGCATCATGAAGGTCGCGAAAGGAAAAACGACTTATCGGACCTTCTCGGATTTTCGCGCGGCTTTCGAGGGAAGCGGAGGCACAATACGGGTACCCAATTGGCAGACGAATTTCGCCGAAGGCATTCTTCGAGGCACCGCTTTGTTCGATATCAGAGAAATGACTTCCAAACCCTTTGTCCTCAATTTCCAGGCAGATCACCTGCAAATGGAGCGCGTCATCCTCTCCGAGCCCGACAGGGTAAAAATTGAAGGAAGTATCGTGGCTGAAGGCCAGTTGGACTGGAAGCTCGGTCCAAAACGCGATAACAACGGTATTTTCAAATCCGGAACCATGGAAGTACGGGTGCAGGATGGTACGATCCACAGATTCGAGGTGCTTTCCAAAATATCTTCCCTGATTAATCTCGGATCCATCGTACGGGGCAGACTCCCCGACATAATAGGGCAGGGACTTCCTTTTCAGCGCCTCACCTGGAACATGGAAGTATTCAACAACAAATGGAAAATCAAAGACCTGAAACTCACATCGGATGCCGCACGCATCGACAGTTCCGGCATGTATTTCAGCGGGCAGGACAGAGTGGATTTCAGGGTGGATGTTTCGCCTCTCGTAGGATTGGATACGATAGTTTCGGGACTCTTCGGCAATCTCATCACAAAAGACGGGAAAACCCTCACCTGGACCCTGCGTGTGCGGGGTCAAGTGGACTCGCCCGACGTCCGCCTGGAACCCTTCGAGCCCGTCAAGTCGGACGAACAGTCCAAACAACCCAGATAATCTCCGAATCAATCTCTCCTCTTGGTCTCAGGTCGGACCGGAAACTCCTGGGCACAGCTTCTCGGTACGCACCGGACGCGGTCAATATCAAAGACAATTTGTTTGGACAGTTCAGGTGAATCGGAAATATAATCGTACCGATGGTCCAGAATTCGGAGAATATGCGTGGCAAGACGAGCAATATCCATTAGAGATTTTGTGCGAGACGTCCGGATGGGGGTTAGCGATGCGGATCTGATGAAAAAGTACGGCTTCAGCCGAAAAGCGCTCGACACAATCTACGAGAACCTCTTGAAGACGGGGAAACTGGATCCCTCGGATCTCATGAGGGATGTTGCCGAGTCTTTTGAATCAACTCTCGTGGTCGCCACGACGTGCAAGACCTGCGGCGGCCTCTTACTGGCTGATTCCGGAGAATGCAGCAACTGCCTTGCAAACCGCGTTGCCGAATTAATTGATGCAAAGACAAAACCTCCGACCGGCATAACCCTCGAGAAGCAACAAGAAACCGAAAACGAAACGGGAACAGACGAAAATGCGGTGCCCGGCCGGGAGGCATGGGACGTTGCTGTTCGTGAAGAAGATTTCTCCGTACCAGAAACCGAGGAATACATAATCCCGGCTCCCGAACCTTCGAACGTTCCGTCTCAGGGCCCCCCGGTATGTACTGATTCTTACGGACGGGAAGACTGCCGCCTGGTGCAGCCCGGCTTGCGTCAGTTTCGGCCGGCTGTCGCTGCAGTCGCGGTCCTGGCTGCGCTGGTGATTCCCATTGCGGTGCTCGTCCATCTGGACGTAGTGGAAATTCCGGGATTTCAAAATTCTTACACTGAATTGCCGGCATCACGCGAAAAGCCGCGGTCGATATCTCCTGCAACACCGCATGTGGAAAAGGCGGCTCCCCGTCAGATTCAGGCGGAAGCGGCTGAAAGTCCGCCGGGTCCCGGAAAACGGCGCGATCCTGAGCCTCAACACACAACCGCAAGAACCACTCCCGGCGCCAATGAAGTGCCACAGCCATTACCAGGAGACGGTCGGGATTCCGTTGATCAGGATGGGGTTTCACCTGGGGAACGCCACGAAGGCGGGGGTTCGGAGAAGCCGGATTCGTCGAGAGAAGCGGAATCTGTTCCCTCAGCGGTCGTCCGTCGCCCGAAT
>DATHCX010000255.1:0-18579 GCA_035319325.1 Desulfomonilaceae bacterium | reverse complement strand
ATAAGGTCTGGCAGCATTGACTTCACTCGCTCAAATTTCGAGTCGGATGCACCGGTCACCTTCTCGGACGACGAGTCTGTCGTAGCTGCAACAGACTACGTGCAACAGGTCAGAGACGGTCTCCACATCTGGCATACCTCTAGAGGCGGGTTCTCCTTCGACCTAGTCCCAACCGACGTTCGTAGAACTCTCGTAGGCGGTGAAGACAGGTCGGGCAAGATTTCAGACCAGAAGGTGACCCACGCGACCGTGATCTTCCGTCAGTCCATCAATGGCTTGATTACTATCGGCACAGGGGGTGTGGTCGAGATCACCCTCAACGGAAATCGGGAAGTGTGCCGCGTAAGGATTGTATTGCGACAGCTTGTCAGCATCACCCATGAAGAAACGAGCGTTGACGTAGCATTATTGGGTAAACGGGCCGAGCAGCGGGCGCTTGATGAAGTGCAATCGCAACCATTCGTGAATACCTGCCGAATCGTAAAGTCAGAGTTCGGTTTCTTTTCTGCTGACGAGAGTGTTGCCCAAGCTGCCTCAGAGCTTTCGTTTCGCATTCTCGTAGAGATGCGGACTGGACCGTTTGCTCGGCTTGTCGAGAAAGTCTACACCGCTCGCCAGCTGAGCGAACAGTAAACAGTAGCGACAAAGTAATGGTATGGCAAATCTGGTATTCCGGAGTCTCGCGCACACCGTTAGAAGGTCGGAGCACACAACGCCTGTTTATTGTTGACAAGCTAGTGCCCAGTCAATTTAGAATTTGGAAGTTGAGACCGAGTATTGAAGCGGCCAACTTATGTGTTCAACATCCAAAGACAATCCTGACTAGGCACTAGCCTGCAGCGCGGATGCGGTGAACTCGACGAATCACATCCGGAAAGGATCCTGGAACCATGCGGTTCTCGTGGCCACCTCATCCTACGTGGGCTGAATCTGGGATTCGTGGCCACCTTACTCAATTCACGGATCGAGGAGTTCTCCGATCCTGGTCCGGGAGCCTCACTCTATCTCATTTACTCACCCGTGCATCCGTGTCCCCCGTATCAAATTTCATCATATCTACCGCATCCAAGAGGTGCTGATCCGAAATATTGAGATAAGGGGCCTAATACGGATTCGCTTTTCTACAGATAACTCGATTCTGCGCACAGGCCGGAGGCACTCCTTCGCTGCGGACGACGCAGAGCAGTCTCATCACTTCGCTCAGGAGAGCCCCCAGCCCTGGAATCTCATAAATCTTGAGGCGAATGCGTATAATACCAATGCGCTTTCAAAAGAGTAACATTGAAGGGCGGGTTCGCGGCCTGTCCTGCCGGATCTCCTCCGCTACGAACGGCGCGGCCTGACTCGCTTCGGAGAACCGACAGGACAGGCTTCATCCATCGTCACTTGTCTGGTAGTGCATTGGTATAAGTACGGTCTTCTTAAGTCAGGTCGCATATTTTTGTCGGAGCAGATTGTTTCGCTTCGCTCGCAATGACACTGCTCAGCCCTGTCATTGCGAAGAGCGCAGCGACGAAGCAATCTCCGTTGTCATGAAATCCGGCGCCGAACTTACGAAAAGCAATACTAAGTTAGCTCCTTAACGAGGTGAAATGACAGAGTGGATGCTGTTACCATGCTTCGTCCGGTGACCAGGAACGTAGCTAAACCGATACATTGGAGGAAAAGGAGCACGGCGGGATCCCAAAGCGAAACGAGTCCTGTTTTCAGATCCGCTATCGGCAGCGGCTCCCCAGTGAATATGAAAAGAATCATGAACGAGTAAGCTACCGCAGCCATAGCCATAATCTGATAGGCGGAAAGCTTGCCACCTCCCCTGTGATCCGCTCTGAGGAATTCGGACAGGACTCTCCACGATTGGGTCACGAGTGTCGTGACTATCAGAGCACACGAATAGGAGTTCTTCAAGAACAAGAGGATGCCCGCAAGAGCCACAGTTATGTACAATATCGAAGTGAGCGCTTGTATCGGTACGACACGTTGACCGGCCAAGCCCCTCTCATATGCAATCTTCTTGACTTCTCCAGTAAAGACAAATGAGTGGGGACCCAATGCACGCCGAATCCAAGCATGGCATTGAGCCAATGGCTTGCCATAACAACATCCGAAGCTTATACACGCCAGGCGTCCTAACCCTTCTCCCAGAGCATAAGCAACGGCCAGAGTGGCGAGTCCGGGTAGCACAGGAATCCGTATCTCCGGAAATAAGTAACCACCGCCCGCTATCCAAACGATGCCGGGCGCCAGAAGATAGCCCACAAAAGAGGCTCCTCCTATGGTGAACGTCCCGGGTTTCTGCTCAACCAATCGCGCGATGATTTTGGCCGCGGGAAAGCAGATTCCAAAGAGGATCCCCACCATCACAAGTGTTACCTGTGCCGGCACCTGAATTGCCGCCATCAAAACAAAGAGGATTGCCACAGCCGAGACTGTTGCAAAGGCGCTGAAGAGTCCGTAGTAGGTGAGATTGACGCCCTTCCAATTGCCTGCCCCCTCCTTACCAACAGGAATGGCCGCCAGGATCTGCCATCTTTCTTTGGGGAGGGTTCTGAAGGCCCATGCGAGAAGCGTTCCGAAAGAGATCGCTAATCCCAGGCCGAATAGTTCATCTAGCATGTTGATTACTCCATGGTCTCAACTCAAAAGTTTTGCCTTGAACCCATTGCATGGGTCGTTACTTGTCTAAAGCAGTGCCGATCATGGACCGCACTTTCAGGTCAGTCTCCACCAACGGCTGTCCGAAGCCTTTGGAGAAGCGACTCTGCACGCCGGCCACATACATGTTCCGTACCAGATCATCTGAAAATTTGATGTGTCCTTCCTGAAACAGAAGGACGTCGGTGCTGCTGCCGGGACGGTACAGGCTCTTGGGGAGCCCTTTGTGCAGAAACATGCCCGCGGCCGCAGGACAAGGGTGCTCATACCGGTTCTCGCTGTAGGCTTGGGCTATGTCTCCGATCATGAGCGCGACAATTTCTATCATCGCAACAAGGCCTGCGCCGGTTCCACCTGGAACGTCCGTGTCTATGATGGTCACGACACGCTTGTTTTTTGAAAACGGGGTTACTTCGGTCACGATTGCGCCCGGATTGCACGAGTGATAGCCTCCGGGAATTTCGTAAATGTCTACAACCTCGCCTGCGACAGGAGTGTGGTTATAGTGATATTTTTCAGGTGTCAGTCTGAAGATAGCGAAATCGCCACCGCAGAAAACATTGATCCAGCGCTGTTTGTCTCTGCCGACAAGTTCTTCCAAATCAAAGAATTTGTCTTTGAGAAATAGGCTGGAACTCTCTTTCAGGGATCCCACAATGCATCTGGCATCGGCCGGAGAAACCACCGCCTTCGGATCCTCTGGCATCGGCCGGCACTCCCAATAACGGATTTGACGCTCGAAAATCTTCCAAGCCGTGTTCAACAGCTTGGAGTCCACACATTCACTGAAGTCCACTCCGCATCTTTGCAGCTCAATTCTGGTTGAATTGACGGAAGTGACGTCGTACCGCACGCAGGCAATGAGGCTCGACATGCGAGCGCTGGTGAGTGCCTTGAAAAGAGTTGGGGCTTGTTCCCGGGCCACAGTATAGAGCAACCGGATCGCTCTATCGCCAATGAGTTTCTCTGTGCAAATCTTACCGGTTTCCCTCTCCACATACTGATGCGGAATAGATTTCATGAGTGCTCGTGCTCCCCATCCCTGACTTCCTTGATGCCTCGGCAGTATCGTTGTGAATACTTATCAGAGTGAGATCGATAATTTTCTTCAGCGTGTCACGTGGAGCTTTTTCTTTGATCACATCGTCCCAGGCCCGCTCTAAAACTTCGCAGGCGCCTTGGCCTTCACTCACGTAGGCGACTGCATGCCTGTAGTCCTCGCCACAGGGTCCAAGTCTCGAATCAAGCCATCGGAGGTCGTCACGTAGAAAAGTGAGGCCCTCCGCGATGTGGTGTTCTCTCAGGGTGGTTCGGTAGTAACGTTCGGCTGCCAAGTTGAATTCTTCTGCTTCAAGATCCATCGGCGATTTGGCGCCGACTTGGTCGAGTATGCCTTGAGTCAGCCTATCTGCAACGGAGTATTCGTGGGGTCGTTCGAGTCTTCTCGCCAAGTCCTCCACCGAAGTCCTCAGATTCAGGATCTCAATCAGGTCGCTTCCCTCTTGCAGCAGGAAATCCAAGAGCGCCAAGAGGTACTGCCGGACATAGACTCTCAGATACCCCGGATAGCGTCTGCTGTAACGCACTCCTCTGGCACGTTCCAGTATCTTTTTCATGAACAGGTTCTGCGTGCTGCTCAGGACGAAGAAGGTGGGCAGGCCGATGGCGGAAGCGAAGAATATTTGTCTGCGTTCACTTTCCACAAAAGGATTGTCAGGGACGTGACCATGCGTCACTGTGCCTTGAAGCGCCAGTTTGAACGCGAGAGCCGTGATCAGTGTCTGCAGGTCGGTAGCGTTCGCCATGTCCCACCCCAGGCTTTCAAATAGGCTGTAATGGCGTCCCTCGAAGCCCGAGAAACCCATTTTCGAGAATTCTCGTAATCGATAAAGAAGATAGAGCGACATTTTTTCGTCAAAAACTCCCAACTCAGCCAGGTCTCTCTTTAATCGCTCTTCGTTTCCGAGTTTTCCATCGAGGGCCGGACTTTGATCTGTGCTCATGACCGTGACCAGGTAGTCTATCAGGCGAAAATCAGGGACGAAATCTCCCTTCACTCGACACACGACACTCAGCGCTCGGTCGAGAGAATCAATCCCAAAAGGTGTGATGGGTTGTCCGAATATCTGCAAATGCGCCTTCTTCTTCCATCGACGCCAAATCATTCTGAGATGAGTGAAGTCTAATTCGTGAGGCAGAAAGCTCAGCACCTTTTCCGGATGAAAATCCGAGAAGCCCAACCTGTAAGGTGCAGAACTGTAAGTTCCCACAAATAAAGGAAGAAAGTGTTCCACGATCTTGATTACAAGATCACCCACAAATTTCTCGTGCGCGGCCGTAAATCCTGAATGCTCATCCGCGAGAGCATTGGTGAGCCTCGCGCTGCCAAGGCTTATGTGAGTGCCATTGTTTGCAAGGCTGATGTTTGAAGTGCTGGGCAACACCGCAAGGTTGCGCACAATTATCCCTGCATCCTTGAGCTTCGCTACGGCGTTCAGTTGACTTCGACTCAATACCTGATGACACAAGCACATGTAGTGGTGCTTGGCCTGGCCGTCGTCCCACCCGGATAAACACGGGCTCATAAAGAGTTCTCTGTAAAATGAATCCGATATGCATTCATTGAGCCTTTTCTGCCGAATGGGAGGGTGCGGAGAAAAATAGAGAAGAGCTCTTTGCCCCGTTTCTTCCAGGGCAAAATTTGCGTTCGCATACATGATCAAGAGCTGTGTAATCAGATATCTTTTCGATGTTTCCTTGGCAATGGCGCGACCAAATCCCGTTTCCGGTCGAAGAGGCTCTACGTGAAAGGAGAATGTCTCGGGCGACGTATTGTCACTCAGAAAGTGGTCCATTAAACGAGTTCCGGTAGATCGGATGAGATCCGGAAGACCCTCTTGGGACCCTACTACATCCGCCAGAGACAATTTGATGAGGTAACTTATCGGCACGCGAATAAAGGTGTTGCCCGCTCCATGAAACATGAATTTGTCTGCATCATCCCGAAGGCGGCCGTCCGGATTCCTCCTGTCCATGAGCATGTCCGAGTCGAAGATTTGTCTCGCAAAAGCGCTCAATCTGGCGACGGGAAACCTCACCCAACTGTTTTCCCAGAACTTCTCATCAGTTCCGGTGAGATAGCGTTCCAAGTCCGTAATGGCCCGCTGACACGTTTCCCCGGCCGCTGCCCTTTTAACAATATTCGCGAAATAGTTTGAGCTCTCTATAACAAGAGGGAGATCTACGCATCTTCTGTCGCCGGAGACTGCTGCTTGAAGCTCGGTTTCAGATCCGGCCGTGGCATCGTTGAGTGAAAAGGGGAGGGACTGTGCAAACCCGGACTGTCTCGGATGCGGAATGTCCAGATGCTTGCGTAGTCTTTCGATTGAGAAGATTTCGTCTCTCATCGTATCCGTTTTGTGTCTTATTCGAAGCATCGTTGCTGGCGCTCCTGTATATGCGCTGGAATGCCTGCTTCACCTCTTAAGCCTCAGTTGCGTTAGCGCCAAATTAGCGTCGTGCCATTTTTTCGCTAAAATCGGTATGCTAACTGATATTTCTTACTATCCTCATTGAAACCTAATCTTCTTGTACAGTTATAATGTTCGGCAAGACCGAGGAAATGCCAAAAAAAGGGCTTATGTTTGGAGAGATTCTCGCTTCTCGACTTCCAAGGCTATTTCATCGCAGAAGTCGTCAAGCGCAGAGCCTAAATGAGGCGTGAAAAACCTTGCACTCTTTTTTTCCAGAAGGTGCAAGGGGATGCCGTGTGGTCTCTTCGTTCTTGCCCGGTCTTCCAACTCGAATACATCGGCCACATACCCTGCAAAAGGTCCGGATTCCAAGGGGAACGTTTCCATTGACCGGGATGCGGTATGGGCGGTCTGGCTGCACACATTGATACGTTGTCGGGGTCATTCGTAAAGAGGCACTCGACGAATGCGTACATACTGCATCCAAGCCAAAGAGACGAGTTCGGAATACGGATGAGACGAACCAAATTAAGCCGACGCACCGAGTTGCTCTTTTCCAAAATTAACGATAAGCTAATCCGGTCCTAACAAGACGTCAATTATCCTGTGATTTGGTAGTTGCCTCTGATTACTTCGTAAACAGTGGAGGCCGTAGCGTGCCCGGCCATGCAAAACCACAGCAGAGGAAATGCTCATGTCCGATCAAGATAAGAGTTCAAAGGAGCTGCAAAGCCAGCTCACAGAGGACTTCTTCTACTTTTTTTTGAGGCTTCGCAAAGAGAGAATCCGAAAAGTGGTGCAGCGCCTAAGAGCTCAGTATCCCGAGGAGAGCCAGGAACAATTGTCTCGTCGGCTCATATCCTCCCAGTCCACGCTTTCCTTCCTGGGAGGGTCGCTCCTTCATCTTCCCATGCTCGTACCGGGCATCGGACAGGCGTGGAAACTGCTCGGGTTTGTCGGCGGGACGTCGGTTCTTACGCGGATGCATTTGTATCTGATTTTGGAGATCGCACTGCTCTTCGGAAAGGACATCGACGCTCAGGCTCGTGTTCCGGAGATGACTGCTGTGGTCGCTGCTGTCGGGGTCGGAAGCGCGGCCCCGTTTCTTGTGCGAGTCCTCGAACTGAATCCATTATACGCAATACCAGCTGCCGCTTTAAGTTCCGCCACGGTGACCCAACTCATCGGAGAGAGCGCTATACGTCTTTACCGGAAAGCTGCCGAGGCGACGCAAGGCATTGCGGCCATCGAGCCGAAGACCATTTGAAGGACAAAGAGGGAACGGGAAGCATGAGTTCTTTCAACATAGCGAATCAGGCAGAACAGACCATCGATGTTCTCGTGAAACTTGCTCATTGCGTGGAGCCAGTTGAACATGTGAGCGGCCGTATCGAGATGCGGGTACCCCTGATGAAACTTGCGAGCGTGATGGCCCTCCTTGATGGGATAGATCTGGAGAGGGGAGTGGAGTCCATTCCCGGCCTCAAGGAGTACAGCATTGATCTCTGGATGCGGTCTGCAACGATCGACTACGACCCGAACGTACTGTCCTTCGAATTGTGGAATGACTTGTGTGCCATCAAGGAGAACCCGTCAGCAGAGCGAATTATCCGTGACAAGTTGTTATCAGTTCTCCGGGCACACTCGAATCATGTGTTCTAGTTAAAACTTGCGCCTGAGACAGAAAAGCCCCATCTGAGGGGCTTGTACGATTCTCAAAACGAAACGACGGTCTTGCCTCAATCGGGTCCTCCGGGAGTGTGTCTGGGCACTCTGTGGGGCACAGGGGAACCATCCCTCGGCTGCCATCGCCCCTCAGGACCCGAAATGGCTTAACCGCCGTATAATTAGTCATCAAATACCGGTATACAGCCTTCGATCAGGAATCCACTATTTTTTGATGGCACGGCACTAAAAGTTTTTCTCGGCTGTTCGATAGGCGCATGACCCGGGACGAAAGGAAGTGCGACGGGGAATCGGTCGCATAGCTTGACCTCGAAGGACAATACTGAAGAAGGAGGTGGGGAATGGCACGAAACTACGATGCGGCTGTGATTGGTGGCGGCCACAACGGCCTGACGTGCGCGAGTTATCTGGCCGCCGCGGGGCTCAAGGTGCTCGTCTTGGAGCAGTACCCGCTTGTCGGCGGCATGACCATCACTGAAGAGATTACCCTCCCGGGATTTCGATCGGATATTCACGCGTTTGGTTATCAATTGGCAAACCTCTCTCCCGCGCCCCGTGAATTAGACCTTGCGAGATTCGGTTTTGAGTTACTCAAGCCCGATCCCAACTTCTCACACGTCTTTCCCGACGGAGGCATCGTCTCTATGCACCGGGACATCGAGGAGACAGCTCAGAGCATCGGCAGATACTCCAAGAAAGACGCCGAAACGTGGCGAAAACTGTTCCGCAAGTACCTGAAGATCAAGGATCAAATCGTTGCGGGAGTGAATTCACCGCCGAAATCGCTCGGCGCTGAGCTTTCCAGGCTGGAACTCGTTCCCGGCGGACTGGACGAATATCGCTCCGGTCTCCAGAGCACTCGATCCTGGTGCGATGAATGGTTCGAAGCCGACGAGACCAAAGTGTTCCTCGCTACGTTCGCGAGTCATCCCGGTGTTGCTCCGGACGATGGGGGAGGAGGACGCCTGGCCTGGTTGTTCAACACCATTATCCAGGATGTGGGTAACAACGTGGTCAAAGGGGGGATGCACAACCTGTCCCTGTCCCTGGCCGGTTATCTTCAATCCCGATCGGGGGAGATACGCACCAATGCACGGGTCCGAAAAATAGTGGTGAAGGAAGGAAGAGCCGTCGGCATTCAACTGGCGGACGGTGAAGAGATCGCTGTGAGCCAAGTAGTTGCATCCAGCGTTGATCCTTACCAGCTCATTGTCCATTTCCTGGGCGAGAAAATCGTTGGCCCGGAAATTGTGGCCAAGCTTCAGCGATACGAATGGGGCGACTCTGCGCTCGTCATCTACGTGGCGTTGGATGGTCCTGTGAACTACAATGCCGGCCTCGTGGCCAGACATTCAGCGTACGTTCACCCCACTCCGCCAACGCTGGATTATTTTTCACAGGTCTATACGGAGTGCCGTGGCGGAAAGTTGCCGGCAGCGCCTCTCGTCATCATGTGCAACGATTCTGCCGTTGATCCCGGTCGAACGCCCCCGAACAAGTATGTCATGAAGCTAATCGTGAATAATGTGCCGTTCCGCATTACAGGGGACGCGACCGGCAAGATCGCAGCGAGAACCTGGGATGGAGCCAAGGAACCCTACGCGGATCATATCATCGACATGATCACCGAAGCGTACGCTCCCAATTTCAAGAGCCTCATTCTCAAACGGGTAGTGCATTCGCCGGTGGACATTGAAAGGGCCATTCCCAGCGCTGTCCGGGGCACGGTCACTCACGGGGCGTTTGTCCCTTACCAGATGGGCCCTATGCGTCCCATCCCTGAGCTGAGCGATTACCGGACTCCGGTTCCAAACGTATATCTCTGCGGCTCGGGGAGTCACCCGGGAGCTGGGGTGTCGATGGCGCCAGGCCGTAATGCCGCTCAGGTGATTTTGGCCGACTTGAAAGTAGATCGCAAAACCTTGTAAACGTGTTGCCACGATCGTGATGCAGGTCATCTGACGCAAGCCTCGTGCCTGCGGAATGAGACGATCCATGCCTCAGGATTTTGACCACAGCCGGGAGAAAGATCTTCTCCAACCGTAAGGAGTCCGTTGAAGCAGTGATCGGCCATGAAACGGATCGCCAAATGCACGTTATGGACCTTTCCTGAGCATGCATTCAGTTACGGGTGGGAAAAGGCTGTCATTGCGAGCGCAGCGAAGCAATCTTCTCCGACACAAATGTGCGACCTGATTAAGAAAACCTGTAACTAGGCCTCATAACAATGCGCGATCAGACAAGTGACGATGGATAAAGCCTCTCCTGGCGGGTCTCCGAAGCAAAGTCACGCCGCGCCGTTCGTAGCGGACGAGATCTGGCAGGACAGGCCGTGAACCCGCCCTTAAATGTTACTCTTCTGAAAGCGCATTGGTAGCAAACAGGATTCCTTGAGGCCTCTCCAAAAGTGATTCCAGACGGTGCTATTCCAGTCACCAAAAGAGCAGCAAAGGCGTTTCGCTTTCCCGATCTCTTTTTCTTGCGATGATGGGAGTGCAGAACGTCGCGCTTTCCGGCCTCTGTTTCAGGGGGCGACGGCGAGAAAATTATACGGATTCGCTTTTTTACAGGTGACTCGATTCTGGGCACAGGGCTGGGGGCACTCCTTCGCTGCGGACGGCGCAGACCCGTCTCATCACTTCGCTCAGGAGAGCCCCAGCCCTGCAATCTCATAAATCTTGTGGCGAATCCGTATTACGACCCGTATGGGTAACCACCTGTTATGATAAACCTCTTTTCGGATCGTGCTTATGTGCCTCCCAATCATCCGCAATCCTTAGGGCTAACCCTGGTTCTTGCGCGTGCTCAATGCAAGGACTTTCCATAGACAATTATGATAGCTGACTGAACGACTCTGAGAGCATCCTGAAGCGTCGCGTCGGGCATCATAACCTGCTGTATGGCCTTTTCCGATGAATTGGTGCTGATAGTTATGCCGTTGCGATATTCCTTCAGCACTACCTCGAAGATGCTTTTCCCACCAGGGATACGGATGTTGTATTCGGGCTCTCCCTGAACCCGGATGATTTCCGGCCTCAGGTCCTTTTGCTTTGCATTTTGCAGCCTCTTGACTAATTCATCAAACAACTCTTTCAGGTACATTTTCAGCTGCTCCCACATTTTTTTGATTTTGAAACTAGGGTTTGCATTCTCTCTTCCTTCTCAGGTTGGCTGTTATTCGTTACAACCTATTTGAGGTCCAAGCGAGACAAACTTGCCCGCGAAACAGAATTGTCACGTCCGCGAGAATGAGCGGCAATGACTGGCAATGCATGAGGCCGGGACAATGTGCCCCGGCTCATCGGAAATTATAGCAGTTCTCGAAAGTTCTGTCGGCTTAGTTCATGACTCTCGCCCACATTCGAACGATCCAATCATGTCATTGCGAGGAGTGGAACGACGAAGCAATCTCTGTTTTGGTTAATTGGATTGTTTCGGGCTTCGCCCTCGCAATGACAGTCTTCGGATCCTTTCGCGTAATCAAAACCGACACTACTTTTGAGAGTCCCTCTATCTTCGAGAATTGCTACAAAATCGGGTCTCATGTAATTGGCCGGTCGGCCGAGTAGACAACACGACCGGTCTGATCCCTTATTTCGAAAATTACGTGCGCATGCCTGCTGTAGTCCACCGTTGCCCATGTGAGATTACGAAGAACCTTCGCGGGAGGGGGCTCGGCAAGAAAGGCTCGATCGGCAAGTCGCAGCAGCGAACCGCCGTACAGGGAGACCACCTGGACGGGGCCGACGGTTCTCAGGTACGTAGCATCGCGGAGATCTCTGCGCACGGGAATTTCGCGTTGGAACACATGAATCACCCCCACAATGAGCCCGAAGAAGAGGGCCGTCGCGGCTAGAATAATTGGAAATGATATGTGGCTAAGAGGAGACGACATTGCCAAATATATTCCTACTGCAGGAACCAAGAAGAACGCCATGCCGCAAGCGATTATAATAGCTGTTATGCGCCGCCAACGAGCCACCTGGCGAATGAAGGCGGCGGATATCGCTTGTGTGACTGGCATTTCGACAGTTGGAGAGTGTGGGGGTTGCGCTTCAGGACTTACCTCACTTGCGGCGGCGGACTGCTGCTGGCTGATGCCTTGGCCGTAGGTCCTTAATTTCCATCCCGTAACGATCAACCCTGCGCTTATCAACATACCCAGGACTAAATCCTTGCCTCCGCCAAGTAGTGCCAGAAGTAAAAGGACCTCAAAAACAATTCCGACTATCATGAGAGCCAAACCGAAGATTCGCATAATTACCCCCCGCTCCTAATTTGTGGTCGCAGTAAATACGATTTGCGAACAGTAGTTCCTCACCGGTTTTCCTGAAAAAGAAATCCCTTCCCACGCCAGTCAAACGAGTGCAAGGAATATTTCGGCAAATCTGGAGCCGGGGATGGGAGTCGAACCCACGACCTGATGATTACGAATCATCTGCTCTGGCCACTGAGCTACCCCGGCATTGGCGGAGACTCCATACATACAACCAACCAGAGCTCCGTGTCAATATTCGGTTCCAGGATAGAACAGACAATCCCGTTTCCGAGGACAAGGCGTCACTGTTCGAATGCAGAGGCTAGTCTCTCTTGCGTACCACGGGCTCCAACAGATTTTCCACAGGAGCGTAGTCGTCGGTCAGGATCAGGCCCCGGGACTTGGATGCAAGCACTATCATGTCTTGTTCCGTCAGAAACGAACCCTCCAATTCTGCAGTGTGACCCGGCTGCAAATCTGCGGAAGACACCGGAACCATGGAAGCAATCAAGACGAAAGTCTGACGGCCGTCGTGTACTCCGCTTCGGTCCGTGCACAGCACCTTCACATGCCTGAAGGTTTTCTGAAGAGTCGATACGTAAGCCCCGAGCAGTCTCCCAACAGCCCAGTCGTCTATAACGTTAACCAGGTAAACGCCGCCCGAACTCAGGTGCCCGGCGATTTTTTCGTTGAATTGGAGGGTCGTCAGGTGAAAGGGAACAGACAGATCGTTGAATGCGTCACCCACCGCGAGATCGTATCGGACACCCGAAGGCAGCTCATCCACGGCCGTTCGAGCATCGGCGAGATATGTCCGAATAGGTGTATTTCGGGGTAAACCGAGTGCACGATGGTTAGCCTCGAGCACCAAGGGATCTATCTCTGCCACATGGACCGTGGATCCCGGCCATTCGTTAAGTACCCAGCGCGGAAACGTATAGCTCCCGCCACCGATGAAAAAAGCGGATATCGTTTTCCGGCTGCCGAGATACCGCCTGACAGCCTCCCGATACAGCTTTTCGTAAGCGTATTCGAGATATCCCGGATCGTTCAAATCAACGTACCCGTGGATAAGATAGTCGAGCTGCAATTTCCGGATTGTCCGAGAAGAATCCTGCTGACTCGCCTGTTCAGAAACGCATATGAACTGATAGTTGCTGTCTGCCACAAAGAGGCCGTTCGAATCCTTCCGAAGACCCAGAAATTCCAGGATTGTCCCGGCTTCTGACCCTTGAACGGGGCCACATAACAAAGAAACACAAAGGATCACCCCGAGAATTACTGCCCAGACGCTTGCGATCCAGCGCCACCGGCCCACACAGATTGACATTACCGCGAGGCATAAAGCAATTACCAGAACCACGTCTTTCGCCCCCAATACGGCAATTATCCAGAAACCCGTTACGAAAGTGCCCACGATACTGCCTATAGCGCCCCAGGCATAAACCGAACCGATAGTGTTCCCCACTGCATCTCCTCTGTCCACGGCCATTTTGGCGGCCACCGGACTTATGGCTCCCAAAGCGATAGCAGGCAGCGCGAAAATCGCGAGAACCGTGACAAACGTCCTCACCGGCCATAACACTCCTTCGAGGAGAGCAACATCCGAGAAAAGACGATTTATGGGCAAAACGAGCAAACACAGAGCCGAAGAACACAAAAAGAGGAGTCCCATCAATGTGTCGTGAGGCCATCGGTCAGCGAGACGGCCTCCCACATAATTGCCCGCGCTAATACCCGCGAGGATGACCCCGATAACGCTGGTCCAGGTGTAGAGCGAGTTTCCGAGATGTCGCGCAATGAGCCTGCCAGCAACCAGTTCCAACACCATGATGCACGCAGACCCGAAAAACACTACGATATGGGGAGTGTAACGACCACCACTCTCTTCACGAACTTCCATGATACCCTTCTTGCAAACTCAGCCGTTCCTCTGTACCGGACGGCCACTCTAAGAGCACCGGGGATGCCCGAAAGGTGCAGAAAAGCGCATACAAACGAAAAGCACCTAATCCTGACACTGAGCACTCCTTCAGTCTCGCTGGGGCATTATCGTTTTCCTGTCATTGCGAGAGGTGCAACGACCAGGCACTCTCGATGTTCAAAGGCAAAGATTGCTTCGCTACGCCCGCAATGACAGTCTTCTTCCTCGCCGTACGTGAATGGATACGACGTGCAGCCATTTCGACTCATTTCAGGAGTATCAGGTCTTTTCCCGGTTATATCGCATCGTTATCATCCAGGTCGCCGGTCAATCTCGGACGGTCCCATTTTTTCGGCTCGAGCATTTCTTCCTGGCGAAGCTCGCAAGGATCCTGGGCGCACACGGGGCATGCCGGAGTGGCACACGGGTCCAGGTGGATCAATACGTCTGCAGTGCCTCCAAAGTTCTCCGCAAGAACAGCTTCCAATTCTTTCACTTCACGGTGTGCAATCTCAAGGGGCATTTCTCGAGGAAGGACCAGGTGAAAGTCAACATGAATTCCCTTGCCCGACCTCCACGCCCTGAGGCGGTGAACGTCGATCCACATATCCTTCTTGTGTCCGGCAAGAACATCGCAGATTTGATCGAGAAGTTCGGGGTCGGACTGATGCATCAAACCACCGAATGCCTGACGAACCAGCTTCCAGCCCCAAAAGATAATGTTCATGCCCGCAAAACAGGCGACGATTCCGTCAAACCTGAACCACCCGGTGAAATAGACAATGACCACTCCGATGAGCACCGCTCCGGAAGTGTACACGTCAGTCAATAGATGCTTACCGTCCGCTTCCAGCACAAGAGATTTCGTCCGTTTGCCAACCCGGAGCAGAACCAACCCGATGATCAGGTTTCCAATCCCTGCAGCCAGCAGGAAAAACAGACCCCTCTCCAGGTGAGTCAAGTCCTGCGGCTGCATAATCTGTTTCAGTCCCTCATAGAAGATTCCCAGAGCAGCGCCGATGATAAGCGCTCCCTCAAATCCGGCAGAGAAGAATTCAATGGTTCCGTGTCCGTAAGGATGGCTTTCATCAGCCGGTTTGGCGGCAAATATCACGCTGCCCAGCCCGAATCCGCTTGTGACAACGTTGATGATTGATTCCAGCGCGTCTGAGAGTATAGCTGACGATCCGGTAATCCAATAGCCGAGAAACTTGAGACTCATCATACCGAACCCGGCGATGAGAGCAGCGAGCATGGCTCTAAAATTGGACCTGAAGTCCACTTCTTGAAGCGAGGTCATTTCAGATACGAATTGTCGGCCGTCTTGTCGACAAGCCTCAAACGAGCCGTTTTCCACCTGGCCCTCCGTACCGGACGCCGCTCTATCCGTTCAGCGTCATAGCCTGCCGATAAATTATCGCAAAACCTCACCCGTTTCAACTCGACGTCAAATCAGGCCCTGTAATATAATTTCACTTTCAATTGCGTGAAATCGGAGAGACCTCTTGCAAGAAGTTCCTCCCGGAATCCCAACTCCAGGACTTTCAGCAGTCGGCAAACCCCCCATGTTCCCCGAAGAAAATTTCAGGGTCCCGGCAATGAGGCGATCCCCATGACGCGACCCACCGAGTCATGTACTGACACCGATAATTCGCGGCTGACAACAGATTTTTCCAAAATGTAAAAAAGTTTTCAAAAAAGTTATGGTAAATGTCGGTGGATGTCGGCTCACAAAAGTACCAACCATCCGGAATATCGACCAATGTGGTATTCGGGGGGGTGTGGCACATGCTTTGCAACCACATGCTGTCGACCGATGGACAATGTTGGCTGTATCCGTATCTCGTTGCGAAACAAAGCGACGGATGCGTCAACACCTTCCGACTCCTGGGGTTCCACGCAATTTAGCGCGTGGTCCCCACGTCTTCAACACCCTGATGAGATAGGAATATTCCCCTCGAGAACAAAGCTCTTCGCTCTTTGCCCTGCCGAACAAAGACGGGCTCAGAAACCGAATCCGTTCGGGAACAGGCCGCATCCCCTCAATAAGGGAGCCTATTTGTATGGGAAGACACGATGAGGTTTCTAACAGCAAGAGCAAGACACATCGTTGCAGATATTCACTCGGGAATCTCCGGTACGCTGCCCACGGCCGAATACCGATTGTCTTCCAAACACTCGAAGAGGTGCTCCTGGCGGTCCTCGCAATGACAGGCCCGAGCAGTGTCATTGCGGGCCAAGCGAAGCAATCTGCTCCGACAAACATGTGCGACCTGATATTAGAAAACCTGTACTTAGGGTTCCGGACTTCCATTGCGCCAGCAGGGCCATAATGGACCACTTTTTCTCCACCCTTTTTTGTGATAAAGAAAAAAAGACATAAACCTGTGTTTTTGGACTATTCAATGGCAGAAACAAGCGCTGACCTGTGGGAATCCATCTGCAAGAAATGCGGCAGATGTTGCTACGAAAAGGTGGATCTCGGCGCAGGCCTGATCCAGTACACGGACGAGCCCTGCATCCATCTGGACACGCAGACCAACTTGTGCAAGGTTTACCGGAACAGGCACGAGGTGGAACCGGAATGCATCAGCCTCACGGAACATCTGGTGCGCCACATACACTGGCTGCCGGAAGAATGCGCATATCTGGAATATGTGAGGCACAAAGATACCCTGGCCGCGGTCCGCGAGGCCAAGAATGCAAAGAAGAAAATTCGCAATTCCAAAAGGAGACGAAATGGCCGTAAAAACCCTTAATGTGAACGAAGACATCCTGAGCGCCAATGACATGCTTGCGGACAATTTGAAGGCCCGTTTCGAGGCGTCAGGTGTTTTCGTCATGAACCTCATGTCGTCCCCCGGCGCAGGCAAGACCTCCCTCATATTGCGGATAATCGAATCGCTTGCCCCGAAACACAAGATCGGAGTGATTGAAGGCGATATAGCATCGGACGTGGACGCTCGAAAGATTCAGGCAACGGATGTGGACGTGGTGCAAATCAATACCCGCGGAGCGTGTCACCTGGACGCGAACATGATCCTTTCGGCATCGCAGAGTATCGGCGTTGAAGACAAGCGACTGCTCATCATCGAGAATGTGGGAAATCTCGTGTGTCCTGCGGAGTTCAGGCTGGGCGAGAACGTCAAAGTCATGATCCTGTCCATTCCCGAGGGCCATGACAAACCCCTGAAGTACCCGTTGATGTTTACGGAATCCAATGCTCTCATTTTAAACAAAATCGACCTGCTGTCCCATACCGATTTCGACATGGAGGAACTGCGTAAAACCGTCTCGGCCATGAATCCTTCCATTCGCATTTTTCCGCTGTCGGCCAAAACAGGAGAAGGAATGGGAGACTTTACTGCGTGGCTGGAAGATAAAATGGGAGCAAAATGATGCCGGCCGGATGGCCTGAAACAGCCGGGCAGCAGGGGAACTCCTCCCATTGTCCGCGGTGGGAGCCGGGAAAGGAAAGCGTATGTGTAATGGCCTGTCATGGCAGGGGGGCCTGTTTTTCTGCGTTGTATTGAGCCTCATGCAGTCTGCCCTGCCGGCGCTCGCATCGACTGACGGTATGTCCGATGCTCAGATAGCGCAAGAAATTGTAAAAGATACCAATAAGATAATCATTGATGAATTCCTCAAGCACGAGCTCCGGGAAGTGAATGTGAATGTCACCAGAGGTATGCTGGCCAAACATCCTTCTCTGGAATTCTTTAATAAGCAGGCGGAAAGAAGTCCTCTGAAAAGCCTTCTTTTTTTGGAAGAACAGGTCCACAAGCTTCAAGATGCGCAGAAAAACATCGATTCCTTGCCGTATTCCCTGGCGTTCTCTGCGGACGAGAAGAAGAAGATCCTGGGTTTGAAACCGGTGGCGGACAGAATCGTTTCGTACGGGATACCCCTGATGAAGCGGGATTTCATGAAGGTAATCCTGGCCGCCAAGGAGCTGGCGGACAAGAGACACAAACATCCTATGGCGCTGATCCCGGACGAGTCGTTTCGCGATGCCATATACCGCCACGTCGAAACAAGTGCCGCTGCCCTGGACTCGGAAATGGGAAAGCTGTCAGAGGGGGAATTGATCAGCATGCGGCTGGGCTGGGTTCTCGAGCAGGTCCGTGTTACTAAATTGTGGCTGGTCATCAATGACAACCGCTTGCCGAATGTGGACGATTACATGGTGTTCAGGAAAAAACGGAGCGCCTACTGGGAAAAACGCTTGAACAAGGTGTACAGTTCCGTACAGAAAACAACGGGCTCCAAGAAGCGAACAGCGAAATAGGCGCTCTTTCAGCGCTTCATGATATGGACGCAAAACAGCCCCTCCTGCGAATCGAGAAAATAACCAAGTGTTATGGAAGCGCCGATTTCTGCGAAGTCTTTCCTCTGAGAGGCATCGATCTGGAAATAGCGCAAGGCGAACGGATCATACTCTTCGGGAAAAGCGGTTCAGGGAAGACCACGTTCCTGAATCTTGTGGGAGGCGTGGATGTACCCACCAGCGGAAGGATCTTCTTTGACGGGGTGGAGATTACCGCGCTGCCTCCGGCCGCTTTGGCGCTCTATAGGAGAAAGGA
>DATHCX010000254.1:0-8035 GCA_035319325.1 Desulfomonilaceae bacterium | reverse complement strand
GGTTGGCGTCATGCCCAGCACTGCGGGACCCGTCCTCACACCGGACGAATTTCGGATGATGGCCTCGGAGCTTGTCGAAACACGCCAGATTCCCTCCAGTGTGTACGACATGCTGGTCAGGGTGACGCGGCTGTCGCAGATACGCGTGGAAGATGTCATGATCCCAAGGCATAAAATAGTTGCCATCAAAATGGACTCCAAGTACGATCCCAACCTCAAGGATAAGATTATAAAGACATATAGAAGACACCCATTTACCAATTTCTTGATCATCGATCGGAAGGGCGAAAACGTTCTGGGAATGGTGAACGTTAAAGATTTGTTGCTGTACGACAATCCCCGAGATATCGCTCAGTCATTCCGCCAGCCCACGTTTACCGCACGAGGTCAGTCACTGGACCGCGTCCTTGCCACCATGCAGCACAACCACGTGCATCTGTCAGTTGTGGTGGACGAGCATGGAATAATCGATGGCATCATCAGCCTGGAAGATATTTTGGAAGAGCTTGTGGGAGAAATAGAGGGCTCCATGCCTTCCAGCGTGGAAACGAAACCGATTCCCGACACTACTAAAGGTTTTGTGGTCGATGGATTGATTACGTTGCATGAACTCAACGAGTTGCATTCCATCCCTTTGCCCCAATCGCTGTACTACTCCACCTTGGCGGGATTCGTCTTGGATAAAATGGGAAAAATCCCCTCTCCGGGCGATCATATTGATTATGAAGGTCTGCGCATAAAAGTGCTGGAGATGGACGGCAACCGCATCAAGGAACTGAAAATTGCACCTCTCAGGACTACGCCGGTCTCGGAATGACAATCTCCCAGACTGTGCGAATAGCCAAACCGATGTTTATCTTGAAAATCCGTATAATACGAATGCGCTTTCAAAAAAGTAAGATTGGGGGGACCCTCTTTGTAAAGAGTGTCCCGCCCAAACCCCCTCCCAGAAACTTCTATCATACTCGCCGGCATCTGCATTTCCGCTGAGGAAATGCAGATGCCGGCGAGTGCTAACAGTTCTTGACGTGGAGTTCGGGGAGGAGCGTCTTACAAGAAGTTCCTACACGATTTCACGTACTTGAAAACGCATTGGTATAAGCCCCGCCGCGCACGTGAATACTTTCCTGCACCTGTAATCATTCAGTTACTCGGGGGAAGTGCCTGACCTCTGTCATTGCGAGGAGTGAAACGACGATGCAATCTCGATATTTAAAGGCAGAGATTGCTTCGCTGCGCTCGCAATGACAGCCTTTTTTCGTCCGTAACGGAGGCGTTATACGCATTCGCAATAAGATTTATGAGATTGTAGGGCTGGGGGCTCTGCTCAGCGAAGTGATGAGACGGCTCTGCGTCGTCCGCAGCGAAGGAGAGCCCCCAGCCTGCGCCCAGAATCGAGTTACCTGTAAAAAAGCGAATCCGCATTACCTGCACCTGCTGAAAATTCTTGACCCTGAGCTGCTGATACTGTATTGTATCGCTACCGATTGGTTCGGAATTTCTTGCAATGTGTGACGGTCCTCCTTCGGGAGGCTTGCGTGAGAGGTGTGGATTGCCGGGTTGTTCGTACGTCAAAGCATGTGGCCTGCTCATCGCGGCTGTCCTGATCGCTATACCGATTGCGGCTGCCGGATACATGCCCCCACCCGATCCGTGCGATCTCGTGCCTCTAACGTTCGGTCCGCCCGCGCCCCCCACGTGTGCGGCGCCTCCTCCGCCTCCCTTCTGCGGTCCCTGTCCTCCTCCACGGTGTTACCCGAGAAAAACCGTCTGCGCGCCTCCGGGTCCCATCATCGTGTGCAAGTGTCCTCCCATTCCCACTCCTGCTGCATACAGAATTTGCGCTCCCCCTGCATGTCCGCCTCCGCCGTGTCCTCCTCAGGCTTGCGTACCCACGGTGTGTGTATCTCCTCCCGTTTGTGGAATCCGGTAGTCTTCCGTTCATAGGTGCTGTACTGTATCGGCCTGCGCCCGGACCTTTCCTGGCTGCGGCAACAATGCAGCTTGGTATAGAGGGATTCCCAAAAGTAGAGTCGGTTTCGAGTACGCGAAAAGATTCGTAGACTGTCATTGCGAGGGCGAAGCCCGAAGCAATCTCCAATTAACCGAAACAGAGATTGCTTCGTCGTTTCACTCCTCGCAATGACATGATTGGATCGTTCGAATGTGGGCGAGAGTCATGAACGAAGCCGACAGAACTTTCGAGAACTGCTATACACGCGGCCGAAGCCTGTTCACGTGTATCTCGCGAACCCGGAGTAACTTATTTGGGACAGAAAAATAGTCTCTGAAAGCCAAATATTATTGCAATTAGCTAAACCTGTATGATATTATTCGTAGCTACCAGCCGTAGAATCTACTGGTTTTTTGTCGGCACGCTTTTCCGTGGCACGACGGAATTATTCGAAAAAGGAACTCGTTGTTTATGGCAGGAAAGTCAGCTACTAACAAGGCTATCAAAAAGATACCTCTTTCTGCTGGTTCTCCTCCTCGCTCAGCTGCGGGTGAATACCTGGCCATACTGCTCGTGACCGGAGCAATCTTCCTCGCTCTGTGCCTTGTTTCTTATGATCCTCGCGACCCGTCGTTTAATGTAGCGACAACGCGATCGGAAATTGCCAATGTCTGTGGTCTGGTGGGCTCGCATATTGCCGACGCTATGGCGCAGATGCTCGGCATTTCATCCCTGCTTATTCCCGTAGGGTTCGCGATTTTTGCAGCGGGTTTTTTTTGGCCGGGTCGAGTTCCCGTGAGGCGTTCCGAACTGTTCAGCACGCTTCTTTTGGCCGTCATATTTTCAGGACTTTTGGAACGGTTTGCAGTGGGACCCGTGCTGAAATTTCCGGATCAACACCCGGGTGGAGCGGTGGGGGCTTTCGTCCATGCTTCGTTTGTAAAATTCCTGGGGAGCGGCGGGGAGCTCCTTCTCTGCCTGGCATTGATTCTTTTGGGCATACTTCATCTGTCAAAAATTTCTATAAAACGCGTAGCCGTGTACGCTCGCCCCGCAACGACGATTCTTGTTCGCTGGCTTGTAGCGGGGTGGGCCAGCGTGAAGGCCGCGTATTCCGAGCACACGGGACAGACTCCCGTACGGACTCTCTCTTCGGACGTTCAGGTACAAGAAGAATATCAGGTTTGTGATGACCCCGTGGAACAGGCTGCATGGGAGCCAATCAAACCGGAACCGCGGCTTGCGCCAAAGGACGACAACAATGCGTCCCGAGAATCCGAGCAGGGGCACGGCGACAACCTCGACACCCGGCAGGTCCCTGCTGCGATGCGATTTGGGTGGAAACCTCTGGGAATATCCGATGCCGCGGTTTCACCCCAAGCTATGGAGGACGCTATCGAGGAGTACCTGAAGGATACCCATCCGAAGGGAAACGGGGCGTCCAAGATTCCATCCGCGGAAAATGCTCAGGAGTCCTTGAGGCCAATCCGGGTCACCAGACGAGCCGACGAAGACATACAGCGGAGGGATGTAAAAGCGACCAACGCATCCAACCGGGACGACTATATCCTGCCGCCCCTCGATCTTCTCGATGTTCCGCCCGCTTCAAGCCGTTCCATAGACGAACGGCTCATGGAACAGAACGCTGCCATTTTGGAGCAGAAACTGGCGGATCTCGGCGTACAGGGTCAGGTCGTGGAAATTCATCCGGGCCCGGTAATCACCATGTTTGAATTGACGCTCGCTTCCGGGATACCGTTGCGCAAAGTCCTCAATATGTCCGACGATTTGGCCATGGCGTTGAAATCCGGGTCCACCCGGGTGGTGGCTCCTATTCCTGGGAAGGACACGGTGGGTATTGAGGTGCCCAATCTCAATCGCGAAATAGTGTATTTCAGGGAGATTGTGGAATCTCCTTCGTTCATGGACTCGGATGCCGCCTTGAAAGTGGCCCTGGGAAAAAATATAGACGGCGAGCCGTTTGCAACCAGCCTGACCCGAATGCCTCACCTACTCATCGCCGGTGCGACGGGTACGGGAAAATCAGTCGGATTGAACTGTCTTATCTGCTCTTGGCTCATGTCGTGCCATCCTGACGACGTGAAATTTATCATGGTGGACCCCAAGAAGCTGGAGTTGTCATATTATCAGGATATTCCTCATTTGCTTCATCCGGTGGTTACCGAGGCTGACAAGGTCCCAAAGGTACTGAGCTGGGCAATTCGAGAAATGGAGCGGCGGTACGATCTCCTGAGTAACGCGGGCGCCAAGAATATTGAAGGCTACAACGAAATGATCCTGAACGTAAAGTTGAACGCCGATGCCGAAGCTCCGCCTGCGGAAAAGCTGCCTTACCTGGTCATCATTGTGGACGAATTGGCAGAACTCATGATGGTCGCGGCCAAGGACATCGAAATTTCTATCGCCCGTCTCGCTCAGATGGCCAGGGCATCGGGAATCCATCTCATCCTCGCGACTCAGAGGCCTTCAGTCGACGTCATCACCGGTGTCATCAAGGCGAACTTCCCCGCACGTCTGTCGTTCCAGGTGTCGGCGAAACCGGATTCTCGCACGATTCTGGATACTACCGGCGCCGAACATCTCCTGGGAATGGGTGACATGCTGTTTCTTCCTCCCGGCACTTCCAAGATGCGGCGTCTGCACGGCGCCTATGTTTCCGAAAACGAAATCCGGCGGGTAGTGGATTTCATCAGGACTCAGCGGTCGCCCGTGTACCTCCAGGAAATCACGAAGCACGTCTCCGAAGAGGAATCCACCATTCCCCTGGATGTTATCGAGGACGTGAAATACGACGAGGCGGTAGAGCTTGTGACACGTCTCGGCCATGCGTCCATCAGCCTTATTCAACGTCACATGAGAATCGGTTACAACAGGGCCGCTCGCATCATCGAAGCTATGGAAAGTGAAGGATTGATAGGCCCATCCGACGGTACCAGCAGACCGAGAGAAGTACTCGCCCGGTCTTTGGCTCAGATTCCCGACCGCTAGTGTGCTGTCCCACAAGTAACTTACGTAACCGGTCATCTGAGCCTCTTCAGAAGTCGTAGTATCAGTAGTTGTGGTCAGTTCGAGATTGCTTCGGGTTTTGCCCTCGCAATGACAATCTTTCAATCAGTTCGCGTAATCAAAACCGACCCGCTTTTTTACAGGTAACTCGATTCTGTGCACAGACTGGGGGCACTCCTTCGCTGCGGACGACGCAGAGCCGTATCATCACTTCGCTCAGGAGAGCCCCCAGCCCGGAATCTTATAAATCTTGTGGCGAATGCGTATGACTCGCTCCGCAGACCCACCGGAACCGGTTTCACGTTCGTTACTTCTTTGAAAGCGAAATAGTATGAAATCTCACGAAAATACCTTGACAATCCCGATTCTCCAAGACTAGAAGCTCCGGAACCAGGAATTGCGCTGAAAGACTGTTTTCGGAGGGGCTTTATATGGAGGAGAAAAAGGAAGAGAAAAAAGAAAAGTGGCTCAGCTGGCTTGCATTGACCACGGTCATTCTCGCTCTGGGAGCCACGTTATCCACCTTGAAGGTGGGGAGCTTTTCCAGCAGATCCATATTGAGGCAGACACAGGCCTCCAATCAGTGGTCATATTACCAGGCAAAGAGCATAAAAAGTTATCTGTACGAACTGCAGAAGGAAAAACTGGAAGTGGACCTAAAGCTTCTGGGAGATGCTGCTCCAAGAGACGTCCTACAAGATCTTCGCTCAAAAATGGAAGCATACGGGAAGAAATTGACGACCTACGAAAAAGAAAAAAGCGAAATACAGCAGGAGGCACGAAAACTGGAAGATCAGCGTGATGAGGCGACCATACATTCCCAGGCTTTCGGAATAGCGGTCATACTGCTGCAGTTGTCTATCCTCCTTTCTTCCATTGCGGCTTTGATGAAGAAGCCCATGGTATGGGTCCTGGGATTGGTTCTGGGCACAGCGGGAATTGTCGCGTTCGTGAACGGTTTTCTGCTTTTTTCTACGGTATTCCTCAAGTGACGGTGTTCCCGTTCTGATTGCCCGTGAATCGGAGCCAATGGCCTGGAAAGGAGACTTACATGCAAGTGCTGGTAAC
Source organism: Desulfomonilaceae bacterium (assembly GCA_035319325.1). Taxonomy (GTDB): domain Bacteria; phylum Desulfobacterota; class Desulfomonilia; order Desulfomonilales; family Desulfomonilaceae; genus DATHCX01. The sequence continues at coordinate 1,986 of DATHCX010000254.1, read as the reverse complement.
GGGGAGGCTGCCCGATTGTTTTAATTGCGGGGATATTGTTTTCTTGATGAGAGGCGTGTAATACGAATGCGTTTTCAAATAGTTGACATCGTGGAGGAACTTCTTGTAAGACGTTCCTCCACGAACCCCACCTCAAGAACTTTTAGCACTCACCGGCATCTGCATTTCCGCTGAGGAAATGCGGATGCCGGCGCATGATAAAAGTATCTGGGAGGGGGTTTGGGCGGGACACTCCTTGCAAAGAGGGTCCCCCCAATCTCACTTTTTTGAAAGCGCATTCGTATAATGTGTTTCGGGAATGCACGTACCGAATGCCTCGCTCTTGCGATATCCATTCAGGTACGGGTTGAAAGACGCTGTCATTACGAGCGCAGCGAAGCAATCTCTGGCCTTAAGTATTGAGATTGCTTCGTCGTTTCACTCCTCGCAATGACACAGGTTATGCACTTGCCTCCAGTAACTCAATGATTACCTTTTGCGGTGGAAAATTCTTGACAACGGCTTCGGACATAATTATGTTGGAAACTTGAACTCACTTGTCTTTCCCTCCCGACCGCACAGGATTACGGGCGTGAAGCAAGAATCCAGATCGCAGGACGAAAACGCTCGTGCCTCGCACCACTTGCATCCATTATTGTCCGGCTCACAGGGATAAAGGACACCCTTGCCGGCCGTTGCTCTCTCGTAGAATTTTCAACGGTATTTATCCAAAGGAGTAGAAAAGTGCCCTCAATCAACATTTATGTAGGCAACCTGTCCTTCGACACAAGTGAGGACCAACTTAAGGAACTGTTCGAGAGCTATGGTCAAGTGGAGTCCGCCACCATTATCTCTGACAAGTTTACCGGTCGCCCCAGGGGATTCGGATTTGTCAAGATGCCGGAGCGGGAAGAAGGGCTCCGGGCCATTCAGGAATTAGATTCCCGGGATTTTATGGGCCGCAACCTGAAGGTAAATGAAGCACGGCCCCGTACGGATCGCCCTGATCGGCAAGGCGGAGGCGGAGGCGGACGGGGAGGCGGAGGCGGCGGATCTCGTTGGCGCTAATACGCCTGACAACGTGGCACGGCGCATCCATCCGTTTTCCACATGAAATAAAGGTGAGCGTTCTCATGGCGGGGCGCTCGCCTACAACATACAGCTGAAGAGCAGCCATCCTTCAGTGCGAACAGCCCGGAACACACGGGACTTCCGTATACCCGCGTGGGATCCGACCCCGTTCAATCGGGACCTGCCGAAAATACAGCCTATTCATACCGTTCAGCCTTCAAAACCCCAGGGAAAAGATTCTTTAAGCCCCATGCGCTTTCAAATAAGTGAAATCGATTAGGAACTTTTTGTAAGACGTTCCTCCCCGAACCCCACTTCAAGAACTTTTAGCACTCGCCGGCATCTGCATTTCCGCTGACGAAACGCAGATGCGGCGCACGATAGACGTTTCTGGGAGGGGGTTTGGGCGGGACACTCAAAGAGGGTCCCCCCAATCTTACTTTTTTGAGAGGGCATTCGTATGAGAGATCGAATGTAAAGTTTAGGAACGGCTCTTGCTCTCGCGGTTTTAGGGAATCGCCGCCGGAAAACTGGAAATGTTGTGGCTTCGGTAAAGCCTTTCTTGACTTTTCACGTTGTTGAATGTTAGGTTCGTTTCGTTTCCATTCGATTCATGTGAGAAAGGGGGTACAGGGAACGCCTGCCAGGCATTTTAGGGGAGCCGCACGCTTCTTGTCCGGAACCGCGGAATAGTACAGATCACGTATGTGAGCTGCGGTTCGAACCGATAGCCGACAGAGAAGGAGCGAATATGAAACGTGTACATGCACTAAAGGCGTGTCTGACAATTTGTCTCATCTTCGTATGTGCCACCCACGCATTTTCTCAAGACGCGATTAGAATTGGGTTTCTCTATGTATTTTCAGGTCGCCTGGCTCACTACGGCTTCGGGGCAAGACAAGGAGCCGAATTGGCCATGGAAGAAATCAACAATTC
>DATHCX010000253.1:0-26219 GCA_035319325.1 Desulfomonilaceae bacterium | reverse complement strand
GATGACTTCCCTCTTGCGTCTGTCTTCCGCTGAATTGCGCTCCGCATCACGTACCATGCGCTGAATTTCATCTTCGGACAATCCGCTGGACGAGGTAATCGTAATGTCCTGCTGGCGCCCGGTTCCCAAATCCTTCGCCGACACGTTTACGATTCCGTTTGCGTCGATATCGAAGATCACCTCTATCTGCGGGACTCCGCGAGGGGCCGGAGGTATGCCGGTGAGGTGAAACCGGCCGAGAGTCCGGTTATCGCCGGCAAGTTCCCGTTCTCCCTGGAGTACGTGGACCTCAACGGTATCCTGACCGTCGGTAGCCGTGCTGAAGGTTTCGGCTTTCTTGGTGGGAATGGTCGTGTTCCGGTCTATAAGGCGAGTCATAACGCCCCCAAAAGTCTCCACTCCCAGTGACAGGGGAGTCACATCCAGCAACAGAACGTTCTCCACCTCTCCAGAAAGGACGCCGGCCTGCACTGCAGCGCCCAGGGCAACCACCTCGTCCGGATTCACGCCCTTGTGAGGTTCTCTTCCGAAAAACTCCTTGACCCGCTGCACCACCATGGGAATCCGAGTAGACCCGCCGACCAGGACGACCTCATCTATATCGGGCGGGGTAACCCCCGCATCCTGCAGCGCTTTTTTGGACGGTTCCATGGTGCGATCCACGAACTCTTTGATGAGAGCTTCCAACGTGCTCCGGGTGAGCTTCATGCTCAAGTGTTTCGGGCCCGCCGAGTCCGCGGTGACAAAGGGAAGGTTAATATCCGACTCGAATGTGGACGACAGCTCGATCTTTGCTTTTTCGGCAGCTTCCTTCAATCTTTGGAGCGCCATATTGTCCCGGCTCAGATCTATGCCCTGGTCTCTCTTGAATTCGTCGACAATCCACCCCATTATTTTGTGGTCCAGGTCATCGCCGCCCAGATGCGTGTCTCCATTGGTGGATTTCACTTCCACCACGCCGTCTCCGACCTCAAGAATGGATATGTCGAACGTGCCCCCGCCGAAATCGTATACTGCTATACGTTCGTTCTTTTTCTTATCCAGACCGTAAGCGAGGGCGGCCGCAGTAGGTTCGTTAATGATCCTCTTGACGTCCAGCCCCGCTATCCGCCCTGCGTCCTTGGTTGCCTGTCTTTGAGCATCGTTGAAATACGCGGGGACAGTGATGACCGCTTCGGTCACCTTTTCGTTCAAGTACGCCTCCGCTGATTTTTTTAGCTTTTGAAGGACAGCCGCCGAAATTTCGGGGGGGGAATACTGCTTCGCGCCGATTTGTATACGCACGCCACCATCGGGACCCTTGCCCACATCGTAGGTTACCGTGTTTCTCTCTTGGTCGACTTCGTCAAACCGTCTGCCCACAAAGCGCTTTATCGACGAAACGGTATTCTTGGGATTCGTGATGGCCTGGCGTTTGGCGACCTGCCCCACGAGCCTTTCGCCTTTATCCGTGAACGCCACGACAGACGGAGTGGTCCTCGCCCCTTCTTCATTGATGATCACCTGCGGGGCGTCGCCTTCCATGATAGCTACGACTGAATTCGTGGTTCCAAGATCTATGCCGATTGCTTTTGCCATAAGGATGACCTCCGATGATTTACTTGAGAGGTTAGCTTTACCGAACAGGTAATCATCAGGTCGCGGCTGTCAACTCCCGCAACCGTTCTTTTCTTGAACGCGGCAAAAGGGCGTCAGAGATCGACAACGATTCATACGAATGCGCGTTCAAAAAAGTACGATTGGGGGGACACTCTTTACTGAGGAGTGTGCCGCCCAGACCTCCTCCCAGAAAGCGCACCGGTATCAGGGGAGCAGGCGGTCGTATCCAACGTCTACTGCAGAAAAAAACTGTCATTACGAGCGTAGCGTAGCAATCTCTGCCTTGGAACATCGAGATTGCCTCGTCGTCGCGTCATTGCTCGCAATGACAGGGAAACGATGATTGCCCGCGAGACTGAAGGATTACAGGCGATCCTTGATTTACGGCTCGTTTTCTGGTAATAGTGATGTAGTTTCAAAGTATTGTAGGCAATATCTTCGTCATGTGCTTCCGATGTGCGCCGGAAGATTGGGTGAAACCATGTTGGTCAAGTTTTGGGGAGTTCACGGCAGTCTACCCCGTCCGGGGCCGTCTACACTAAAATACGGCGGAAATACCGCTTGTGTGGAGGTCCGCTGCGGGCCGGAGCTCATCGTTTTCGACGCGGGCACAGGAATTCGCGAGCTCGGAGAGGACCTTGTGCGGCGGGGCATGTGCCCGTCCAAGACCAAGATCAAGGGGCACATTTTTTTTTCCCACCTGCACTGGGACCACGTTCAGGGTTTTCCGTTTTTCAGCCCGATTTTTGAGGAAGGCAACGAGTTTCACCTCTATGGAGGTCGGAACCTCAACCGGACTCTATACAGCCTTATGAGCGACCAAATGGCAGCGCCGAATTTTCCCGTGAGCCTTCAAACCTTGGCAGCCACTCTCAGATTCCACGATGTGGAACCGGGTACGACCATTGTGGTTGACGAAGCGCGTATCAGAACGGAGCGCCTGAATCATCCCGGCGGCAGTCTGGGCTATCGGTTGGAGCACGATGGCAAGGTTCTCGTGTACGCAAGTGACACGGAGCATACTGACGGCCTGGACCCGCTGATGCTTGAATTTGTTCGTGCCGCAGACGCGCTCATCTATGACAGCATGTTTACGCCGGACCAGTATTTGGGGGTAGCGGACCAGTTGTCTCGCCAGTCCTGGGGACACAGCACCTGGGAAGCCGCAGTCGAATTGGCTCGCGTAGCGGGAGTGAAACAATTGATACTGTTTCATCATGGAAACTGCGATGCTGTTGTGGCGGATATCGAGAGTAACGCCCGCAAGAGATTTCCCGGTTGCCATGCAGCCTACGAAGGCCTTGAAATTCTCTTATAATGCGTTGTATCCATTCTGTTACGAGTGGGAAAAGGCTGTCATTGCGAGCGAAGCGAAGCAATCTCCGCCTTTAAGTACCGAGATTGCTTCGTCGTTTCACTCCTCGCAATGACAGAGGTTCGGAACTTCCCCCGAGTACTTGAATGATGACAATACGAATGCGCTTTCAAATATGTGAAAGGGCACTCGTACAACAACCCATTGACGGCCTGCCTCGAAACAATCCCGTGACCCATATCACCGGCCTAGGTGCATCATTCCCAGGTGGAAGAGGTACTCATCAATTTCCGGAGTTGTTTGAGATCCGCATCCGATATGTTTGTTATTTCGAATCCTGCGACTGAGGTATTATCGGGATCAACTTTCGCCCATCTACACACGGCCGTGAATGAAAACGGCTCTACTGCAGTTTGAAATCCCGCCTGGATCAGAAAAACCTTAGTTGCGCCTTTTTCCGTCTTCAGCCCGAGCACCTGCACGCCTTTTTCAGTCATGTCTTTTACGTAACAAACGAGGTCGAGGTCATCCAGATCCGTAATAGCCAGTTTCATTGCAGGCCTGTACCGGGGCATTCTGCGAATCTGTTCGTGTATGACAGTGTCGAATGAACGGGGAATGTCCCCGGAAGCGGGTTTACCTGGGGTAAGCAGGCGCGCGTCTTTCAGTTTCTTAAACGCGCTCATGAGTCCTTTTGGCGTGAGCTTGTACTTTTCCATCAACATTCTGTTGCCCAAGCCGGCGGCGATGTCATCGACCAAGTCCTTCGCCCTTATTTCTCGCTTGGGTCGAGCCGCACTCTTACCCCGAGGCCGCACCCGGCGACCCACATGGCACATAGCCAGCGTCAGGGCACGAATGAATTTCCGCAGTTCTTCGGCCGCACTGTCCGATATGGTCGTGATCTCGAACCACGCGGGTTTGCCAAGTTCCTCCCGGCGTATCGAACGGCATTCGCATTCGAACGAAAAAGAAGTCGAAAGGGGAAACTCGTCAGTTTGAATCAGAAAACTCTTTCGTTCACCCTCCTTAGTTTCCATCCCCACGATTTCAATTCCTTTTTCTGCGAAGTTCAAAATGAACGCGGCCCCACCCAAGGTGTCGATGTCATATACGGGCAACAGCACTACGGGGTAGCTTTCCTGGAATTCGTTCCTCGCTCCCGCATTTCGTCTTCTCCAGGGTTGGCTGTCTTGCCGGGTCCCAGCCCATACCGCATAGAATTGGTCGAAAACACTTGAGAATTCTTCAGGGGTAAGATCATATTTTTTCATCAGTTGGGCTTCGCTCATGCTCGACCGAAAATCAGCAGCCATTTCGCCTTCCGGCAATTCCGATAAGGCAACGGAAGGCATGAAATCGAGAAACTCACTGTACTCGCTTTCCGGCAGATCGATGACTTCAAAACCTGCCGAACAGTCCCCTCCGTCTTCCTGGTTCACCCACACGCATTCCGTGTCGAAGGCAAAATGATAGGACTCTCCAAAGGCAAACCAGAGGATAAGTAACGATCGCTTTTGCCCGACTTCGGTTGCTATTCCGGAAATCGTGATGCCGCTTTCGCTGTAGTCCCTGACATATCCTTCAAGGATGGGATTATGGAGATCCCGTATAGGCAGGGTCAGCGTGGGGTAGCAGGTCATACGGCGCTCGGCGCTCTTTTTCGGGCTTTTCTCTCCGGAAGATTGGCCGGGAAGTTGGGGGCGATGTTTTTTCTCAATCTGCACGCTGCCACCGGGCGAAGACTCCGGAGAAGGAACCGGTGATTTCGGAGTTTCATGATCGGGTGGCCGATCTCCATGCGCAGCGTCCTGACAGGTCTTGCCCGGCGTGCTCAGGACCCGGTCTCTGGAAAGCGATCCGGCAATCGCAGCTTTCAGTGCCGTAGTATCGCCTTGAAGCGCTTTCATGACGTCTTCCAGAGCCGCACGGTACCCCGCTCTGATTGCCTGATTTTCGTCGACCGTTTGTTGCTCCTCTGGTAACTGAACAAGGGGCCCCTTTTCAAGGCACTGTCGCATCAATTCGACGACATCGGCTGTTCCATCGCGATCATCCGGTTGGGCCTTGATAGTCTTCATACGCACCACCCTCGAATTACGGCACAGACAGCAGCAGACACCGATTTCCATAGTTCCGGCAGGAGCATCTGACGCATACTACCCTTGCGTTCTCGTATGCAATTTACATCGTACCGGGGCCGTCTGGGAATCGAAAAAGGTATCATTTCTTGTAAAAATCGGGCCGAAATGTTAATTTTTGTACCGCATTTTGCACGCACGGAATAGACCGGAATGTGACATATTCGGCTTTACGGTTCTTTTTCAGGTAACCCCGGGGGACCGGACTCGTAATCAAAGGAGACAGTCATGGGTATTCTCGATTTCGTGAAGGCCGAACTGATAGATGTTATAGAATGGTTGGAAGACTCGGGAGACGTCCTGGTGTGGCGCTTTCCGGATAAAGACCATCAAATCAAGATGGGAGCGAAACTTACGGTACGGGAAGGACAGGCTGCAGTCTTCGTGAACGAAGGGCAGATCGCCGACGTTTTCAAGCCCGGTCTGTACAGCCTCACGACTCAAAACATGCCCGTGATGACAACCCTTCGGTCGTGGAAATACGGTTTCGAGTCCCCGTTCAAGGCAGAAGTGTATTTCGTAAGTACCCGCAATTTTCTGGACCTCAAGTGGGGCACCCAGAATCCTGTAATGATGCGGGATCCGGATTTCGGGGTAGTGCGACTCAGGGCGTTCGGAACCTATGGCATCAAAGTGAATGATCCCGGCGTCTTCATGAAGCAAATCGTCGGTACGGAGGGAACCTACACCACGGACGAAATCGAAGGCCAACTCAGGAGTATGCTGGTCTCCTCCTTCGCAGCCATGCTGGGCAATTCCCATACGGCCGCGCTGGATCTTGCAGCCAATTACCAAACTATGGGCGAAAAGGCCCGCACGGACATGGAAACCGATTTTCAAGGCTACGGACTGTCTCTCACCCGGTTCGTAATCGAAAACATTTCCGTTCCACCTGAAGTGGAAAAGATGCTGGACACTCGCTCCCAAATGGGCATCGTCGGTGGAGACATGGCGCGCTTTACCCAGTTCCAGACTGCCCAGGCCATCCCGGAAGCGGCAAAATCAGGTGGAGCGGGTGATTTCATGGGAATGGGCGCCGGCATCGCAATGGGCCAGCAAATGGCGGGAGCCATGGCGTCGAGCTTTTCGCAACAGCAGCAACAACCGCCACCACAGCAGACTGCACAGTCTGCTCAGTCGAAATTCTGCGTTCAGTGCGGAAAAGCCGCTCCCCCAGAAGCAAAATTCTGCCCGGAATGCGGCAAGCCTCTGGATCAAAAGTGTCCGGAGTGCGGCACGCCAGTGGAGCCGGCGGCCAAGTTCTGCAAGGAGTGCGGGCACAAGCTCTCATAGGGGTACATCCCGAACCAGTTTACTTGGAAATCCCACGGACAAGCAGGGCGCCCTTGGAAGGCGGCTCTGCGTCGTCCGCAGCGACGGAGTGCCCCCAGCCTGTGCCCGGATCGCGTTACTGTAACAAAGCGAATCCGTGTCAATCCCGGAGCCGCTTAATCCCGTTGCGCTTTCAAATACGTGAAATCGGGGAGGAACTTCTTGTAAGAAGTTCCTCCCCGAACTCTACCTAAAGAACTTTTAGCACTCGCCGGCATCTGCATTTTCACTGAGGAAATGCAGATGCCGGCGCATGATAGAAGTTTCTGGGAGGGGGTTTGGGCGTGACACTCTTTACTAAAGAGGGTCCCCCCAATCTTACTTTTTTGAAAGCGCATTCGTATAAGTCCATGTTCACGTACGACAGAGAACTGATTGCGGTTCGTACGCAACGCGCTCCTTACGTTTCCACTTCAAACCAAGAAGAATCGGGCAGGAACTATAAGGCTTCAGTTACCGGTGGGAGAAGGCTGTCATTGCGAGCGCCACCAAGCAATCTCGGCCTCTAAGCATCGAGATTGCTTGGTGGCGCTCGCAATGACAGGACCATAACAACTCCACGTCGAGACTGAACGGTTACAGGAACTCTTTGCAAAAATTCTTCCCCAATCTTACGTGTATTGAAAATATCAGTATTATCCCGCTTTCCTGCTTAACGGCATCTACGGGCAACATGCCCGAATACAGCGGCACTGCCCTGTTTCGGTTCTCACGTACGCGGGTTCCTTGATTCTCGTCACGTACTCCACAGGCTTTTGACTTCAGCCGCGGCAAGAACATATTTTGGATATGGAGCGGAGGTGATGACCGGAGGGGAATTGCATGTCCGGCGAAACGAATGATTTCTTTGTCTGCCCCGTATGCGGGGCGTCGAAACCGAGTATCAACGGTATGCCCGGAGAGCTGATCAACGGCCCCGTGGCGGAGCTTATCAAGAAGACTTGCCCGGCCTGGTCGAAAGACGGCATGACGTGCCTGAAGTGTCTGAATCATTTCGGGGTGAAATACGTCCAGGAATCGCTGGAAGCCCAAAAAGGCGAGCTTTCCGTATTGGAAGCCGAGGTGCTCAAGAGCCTCGAAGAGCAGGAGTTCCTCTCCAGAAACGTCAATGTCGAATTCGACAAGAATTTGACTCTCGGCCAGCGCGTGGCCGATCGTGTCACCGCATTCGGCGGGAGCTGGACCTTTATTGGCCTGTATATGCTGGTGCTGACCCTGTGGGTCGGAATAAACTCATACCATTTCTTCCTGCAGCCCTTCGATCCGTATCCTTTCATCTTCCTGAATCTCATTCTGTCAGGCCTTGCAACCTTCCAGGCACCCATCATACTCATGAGCCAGAACAGGCAGGACCAGAAGGACCGCTTACGATCGGAATACGACTATCGAGTGAATCTAAAAGCCGAACTGGAGATCCGCCATCTGAACGCGAAAATGAATAATCTCTTGAGTAAACAATGGGCAAGGTTGTTGGAGATTCAGCAGATTCAGATCGAGCTTCTCAATGCGGCAACGCGCGAACCGGTCAGGACTGAAGAGCAACGTGTTCACTCGTAACCGATTATAGTATATCTCGAAAGTATTGTCTGATTGACACGCCCTCCCTTGCATGTACAACGTTGAAGCAGGTCATTGCGAGGAGCGTAGTGGCGAAGCAATCTCGCTTTGGCGAACGAGATTGCTTGGGGCATTGCCCTCGCAATGACAAGCGTGCGGCATCTCGCATAGCCAATCCGCGATTTCTTTTGAGAATCCCTATATAGCGGTAGCTAAAAATATGGTCCGTGTGGCCACGCTTCCGACAATGCAGAGTCGACAAACCTTCCTTCGGGAACCTCTCAGATCGGATGGACGACCCGGCCGGAACTTTTGACAACCCTGCTACGGCAGGAGAACCGACGGCCGTCCTCCGTAAAACATAGACCGATGTCTCGCGTGAACCGGTACTAGCCTTCAGTATAGGTAATCGCTGAAATGACAGCCCCCTGCGGATCTTGGATGACACAAAAACGCCCGACGTTTGGAATATCAGTTGGGGGAAACAATATCTTTCCGCCAAGTTCTTCAGCTTTTCGGGCAGTGGCATCCACATCGTCAACGGTCACATAAATTCCCCATGTCGGTGGCATCCCCTGGGCTTCGGGAGGCGTGCTCATGATTCCGGCCGCTTCTTTACCGGCGACTTTCACCACGGTGTACGACATGCCCTCCATGGGGTATTCCTCTGTGGTCCAGCCGAACAGGCTCGTGTAGAATCCAATTGCTGCGGGAACGTCCGACGTCATCAGTTCGCACCAGCTGAAAGCCCCGTGTTGCTTAAATTGCTCGTCCATGGTAGCCCCCTTGAAAAACTGAGTTTTTTGTTTCCCCCATGCGTTCGCAAATGAGAGTGGTCCTGTGCCCAACATACCATTTACTACAACTAGAGGATGCCTGCGGCTCCCCGGAAATTACGAGACGGCCGGGTCGTGCCGGAAAACACCCCTGCAAGGTGGGACACTCATGAGCTGTCATGGTTCAAAGATCACATCTCTCGCAGTGCAGAACACTCATACGGATTCGCTTTTTTACAGGTAACTCGATTCTGGGCACAGGCTGGCGGCACTCCTTCGCTGCGGACGACGCAGAGCCGTCTCATCACTTCGCTCAGGAGAGCCCCCAGCCCGGCCATCTTATAAATCTTGTGGCGAATGCGTATCAGTCTTTCTCGGTGAGCCGTTGCAAATCACCTCTCAGTTTGGCGACAAAAGCGCCGTCCAGGACCAGGATCGCAGCTTGCTCCTCCTGGGGTTGAGCCACGGCATTGACGGTTTTGGGAATTTCCTTGTCCGGGAGAGCAGCTTCTTGGGGTGTGGCAGACTCGGATTTCGTCTCTTTCTTATCCACATTTTTTGTTGCTTCCGCAGAATTCGCTTTCTCCGGATGCAATTGCTCATTTTGCCAGCCCGCCTTTAAAACGATTGGTTCCGTTTCGCCTTGTTTGTAGAATCGGGCTAAAAATCGCGGTTTGTCGAGGTTCACGGATGCCAGATCTGCGGGTATCGGGCGGATCAGGGACTTCCATTCGAGGTCTCTCAGGTCCCAGAGCATAGAGCTCACGAGCCACGAATCCATCTTTTCCCTTTTCTCGGGCTTTTCCAGATTCCATTTTTTATCTGCTTGCCGGACCGCCACCCACGTTTTGCCGTCGAGTTCCACATCAATTTTCTCTATGTCGTTGGGACCGAAACTGAGGACCGATCGATCCTTTAGGCTCTGGGGATCGGTTTTCATCATGGACAGTGCTCGCCCGTCGATCAGGTACACGGTATCTTGACCCTTCACCCGTGCGTAATAGTCAGTCTGAGTCTGTGGCGAACCCTCCTTTTTGTCGGCAGGTTTACCAATTTCCAGGGTCTGTTCGAGCTGGCTCCCGGTGAGCTGATAGCTCTCTTGAGGATTGTCAAGGCCATACGGATCGCCATCCTTCCGGGGTTCGTCGATGATGTCTTTGGCCGAAAGACCGGTGATACTCTTAATATTTCCGGCCATCAGCGAGGATTTCACCCTTGTCCTTTCCGGTGTCACCATGATCCAGCGATCCGGAGCTTCACGTTTCAGCTCTGTCTCAATTCCGTGCTTGGAAATTACCACCTGATCGACGTCCTCCGGAGGCATGGTCAGCACGGACTTGTCTCTGAGATCGAACGGAGTTTTGTTCAGGCTGTTCTTAAGGGTATCGGCAACAAGAAGGAGCCTCGGTTGATCGTCCACTCTCGCATAGTAAGACGTTTTGGCAGGGTTGGCCGCGCCGAACGACAGTTCCGTCTGCTTGTCATCTTTCGTAAAGAGAGTGACTGTAAACTCGGGTTTGTCCAGACCGTACTCGTCCCACTTCACGTCCTTTTCCAGAATCACTTTTTCGGATTTCGCGTCCGTTGCAGACTGGACGAGAGATCCCACGGCAGCTCCATCACCTTTTGCCTTTACCGGGGCAGTGAGGACCCATGCGTCGGCAGGCTTTCGCAGTTCGATCTTGCCGCGATCAGCGGACTCAAGCTGCACAGCAACAACTTTCTCCTTGTCCAGATGCACGAGCTTTTGAGCTTCAGACTCTTCGGTCTGTTTCTTGTCCTTTTGCTTTATTTCGACGCCGTACAAGTACCCGACCACGATCACGAGGATAACCAGGTACATGAGAACTCTGTTCCACTTCATTGCCGAATCTCCCGAATGCCCCCGGTGTCGGTTCAGCCCGCCACCGATCGTCTGCGATACAAGAAAACGCCCACTCCGGCGACAATCCAAGCCAACGGAATCAGCACGACGGGGACAAGAAGGATGACCAGGGGTTCGCTTGACGTCAGTATCAGAGGCTGAGCTCGAGACGACTTGGGACGGATCGCGATGAGGTTTTCGTCCTCCGCCAGCCAGGAAACTGTGTTCATGAACAATTCCCTGTTTGCCTGAAGCGCCTCAAAGATCTTGTTCGAGACGAACATGGAACTGCCGGACACCACGATTCGTGCTTTCTTGAGTTTGATCTCCGGACCGTCGCCGGATCCGCTCTTTTTCGTGTCGTTGCCGGAGTCCGGTCCAGGCTTGTCATCAGCCGGTGTTTTTGCCTCTCCGCCGGTCATGGTGACGGTGGACACGGCCATCACGGACAGAGGGCCTTTTGTCCCTGTCTTTTCGTCAAAGTTTGCTTCACCCTTGTTGAGTTGCTCTTCGTTAATAGTCCAGGATACTGGGCTCGTGAGCGCGAGATCCTGTGCTAGCACGTTCGCTCCGGGATTTGTCGAAGCCTTCACCGGTCTCGCTTCCGGGAAGAACGATGCGAGAGTGAAATCTTTCGTAATGGGAAATTTTATGTACGTGGTAATGACAGGAATAAGATAATCGCCTCCGAAAACCCGGCTCATCCTGTCGACGATTATGTCATCGGACGTCTCGAATCCGTAATCTTTCAGGAAAGCGGCCAACTTGGGAGTCTTGAACGGGATCAGCATCACGAACATGCTGCCTCCGCGTTTGAGATACGCCTTTAGGGACTCGAATTCCGTATCCATGGGGTCGGTTTTTGGACCGGCTATAATGAGAATGGTAGCGTCTTCCGGTACGTGAGGCGACTGCAGGAGCACCAGTTCATCTGTCTTATAATTCTGCTTTTCCACCTGGGCTTTGGCCGAAGCGAAGCCGTCCTGTTCGGTGGATGAAGGGGAAAGTTCGCCGTGACCTTTAAGGAAATACACCTTTTTCTCATCCGTACGAAGAAGCTTGACCAGCGTGTTCGTCACCGTTTCCTCGTTGACCGTTGAGATGCGGTCGGACTTTTCTCCGGCCTTGATAACCACGGTCGGATAATTGTCGATTTTATTCTGGACCGCGACTGCCCTGTCCTTGTCCGGATCCACGAAAGAATAGGTAAACTGTGAGTATACGTCCCTGTACTGGTCCAGAAGATCTTTCACCGCTTCTCTGGGGACTGCATCCTTGGTTTCGTAGAACGCAAGCACACGTATGGGGGTGTTTTTTTCTCCGAACGTTTCCAGAACTTTCTTGCTTTGAGGAGCGAGAGTGTGTTTCCCGAGTCGGGTGAGGTCCCATCTTTTCGGATGCTGCACCACGATATATTGAACTGCCACGATTATGGCGAGAAAGATCACAATTCCCAATGCTGTTCCGCCGCCGAGGACAAGATTTCTCTGCATGTTTTCTCTCTGCATTCTTTACCCCCTCCACCTGTGGGTCTCGAGAGACCGTAATGTGAGAAACAGAAAAAATGCGGTGAACAGGACAAAGAAGGACAAGTCTGAAAGAGCAATAACTCCCTTGTTGAAGGATTCCAGATGTTCCAGGATGGCCAATTGCTTGAGCACAGCGCCCACATGTTCGCCCGTAAGCATGGAACTCCAGCCCAGGATCCAGAACAGGAGGGCCGCTCCGAACGATCCGGCCGCAGCGACGATCTGGTTTTCCGTAAGAGACGAAATAAACATGCCCAGCGCAAGGAAGGAGCTGCCCATAAGGATCAGACCGAGGTATCCGCTGGCGATGGTACCGGGATCGGGCTGGCTCAGGCCGAACAGCAGGAACATCATCGGAAGCGTTCCAGCCAGAATTATCAGCAAGAGGAGTATGACCGACAAGAATTTCCCCGCCAGTACGGCCATGTCCGTAAGCGGGTACGTAAGGAGCAATTCGATGCACCCGGATTTCTTTTCCTCCGAAAAGACGCGCATCGTGATCAAAGGCATGACGAACAGCAAGATGAAACCCATGTTTTGCATGAGCGGCCGGACGACAAAATCCGTGATGTTGATGCGCTCACCGATCATGGGATTGCTCGCAGCCTGCAGGCTGATCACGCTCATATACGATACGTTGGCCCAAAAGATAAAGCCCGAAATGAGCAGAAAAATAGTCAAGACTGCATAGGCGATAGGCGAAACGAAGAAATTTGCCGTTTCCTTCCGAAAGACTGCATAGAAACCGCTCATGAGGCAGCCTCCTTCATTACGGAATCTCCTATTGGTGATTCTTCGTCGGATTCTTCGGTGACGAGGTCGATGAACACGTCCTCCAGGGTCACGTGCTGCTGTCGCAATTCGAGCAGATCCCATCCGTGTTCCAGCACTGCCCTGGCCATTGCAGGTCTCACGTCGGCGCCCAGTCCTGTTTCAACCGTGAGCCCCACTTCACCGGGCACGGAATGCCCCGAGGCAGCGACGGATTCCACGCCAGCCACGCCAGCGATCGTGTCCCGGAATTGACTTTCAGGAGCCCTCGCGACCAGGTGACATCGGGTGGATTTTCCGTGAGCTCTGGCCAAATTGGCGGGGGAGTCTTCGGCGACGATGGAACCTTTATTGATGATGATCACCCGATCGCAGACCTGACTGACCTCGGGAAGTATGTGGGTGGACAGGATCACCGTGCGATTGTGGGCAAAGCCTTTTATGAGTAAGCGAATTTCCCTGATCTGTTTCGGATCCAGGCCGATGGTAGGCTCGTCGAGAACCAGGATCGGCGGATCTCCAATCAACGCCTGGGCCAATCCGACCCGCTGGCGATACCCTTTCGACAACCATTTAATGAGCTTATGGGTAACCTGATCCAAGCCGACTTCCTCGATCACCCTACGAATCTCCGTTTGGCGCTCCGAACTTGGAATTCCTTTCGCCCTTGCGACAAACTCGAGATATCCTTGTACCCGCATCCAGTCATAGAGCGGTACATGTTCAGGCAAATATCCCAGTTTTCTCCTGATCTTGAGCGAATCTTCACGCACGTCCATGCCCAGGATACGCACGTTTCCTGCGGAAGCGGGCGCAAAGCAGGTAAGAATTCTCATGGTCGTGGTCTTTCCCGCGGCATTGGGACCGAGAAATCCCACGATCTCACCGGATTCCACACGAAAATTCACGTCTCGTATTGCGGCCATCCGACCGTAGTACTTGGTCAGATTTTCAACTTCGATCATCGGCCATCCTCCAGCGATCCTAATCTCAAAAAATTTCTTTTACTCTTTACGTCTTGTTTGTCAAGGGATGCGAATCCTACAAATTTCGGAGATTAGGGTATAATCTGTCTTTACATGGAGAACGAAAATCCATATCCAAGAAGGTATTCACAATTGACCGGACTATCCGATCATGATATGAATCCATTGCTTGAGAAAGTGAACGCAGATTCTGAGAGGCTGGCCATGACCATCCGATTCCTGATTCGAAACGTTGTTTTGTTCGCCCTTGTCCTCAACCTTGGAGTGGTAGTGGGCACTCCTTCTGCAACAGCAGAATCCGATGCTGTCCAGGCTGAAAACTCATTTTTCAGGGGAAGCCACCTCATGTCGAGGGACAACCTGCCCGAAGCGGTGACCGCTCTGGAGCAGGCGGTGAAATTGGACCCTGAAAACGGAAAGTACAAGAGCGCCCTCGTTGTCGCGTACAATAATCTCGGGCTGAAGCTGAACAAGGAGGGTAATTTTCGGGAAGGTATCGGATTTCTCCTGCGGGCCAACCAGCTGACTCCTGATGACAAAGAGGTGCGGGCAAACTTCGTCCAATCGGTATTTCAGGCAGTAGCGCTTCCGGACGAGAAGATCCCCATACAGGACAAAATCGAATTCATTTCGAGAGTGCTCGATATGGAGCCTGACAATGCCGTGGCCAAGCGTTTTCTCGCAACCTTACTGAACAATGCCGGTGTACGAAGGGGGCAGCACGGCAGCTACGAAGAAGAAGTGGCGGAACTGGAAAAGGCGGTGGAAGCTGACGCTGCAAACCCCAAAATAAAGAAAAATCTTGCCACGGCGTATTTCAATCTTGCAGGAGTAAAAGGCAAGTCCAAGGATTATCAGGAAGAAGTCAAGCTGCTGCAGTCGGCCCTCAAGCTTGCTCCCAAGGATCCTCTCATGACCGAACACCTGGGGCGAGCCATGTCAAATCTGGCGGTTCAGAAAGGTAAGGAGGGCGACGTTGCTGCTCAGATAGAACTCCTCAAGGAGTCGCTCCAGATCTTCCCCGGAGACCCGGTTACAAAGAATAATCTGGCGGCAGCTTATAATAATTTCGCCGTAGCCGAAGGCGACGGGAAGATTTCCGAGAAAATCGCGATGCTGGAAGCTTCGCTTCAGTTGGACCCGAAAAACCAAACCACCATCACCAATCTCAGCAGCCTGTTCGTGAAAGAGGCGCTCAAGGAGTCCAAGAGCGGCTCTGCGGAAAAAGCCACCCAATTGTTGGAAAAGGCGGCAAAGATTGATTCGTCCAACAAGGCCGCCCAGAAGTACCTTTCAATTCTCTACCATAATGAAGCTCTCAAGAGGGGAGAGGAAGGCAAGCACGAGCAGGAGATCAAGCTCCTCCAGAAAGCGCTGCATCTTGCTCCTGCGAACGGCGAAATAAAGCTGGATCTGGCAACAGCATATAATGATTATGCTTTAGCCCTGGGGAAGAAAGGCGATTACAAGCAACAAGTAGCGTACCTCACCAAGGCGGCAAAGCTCGTGCCTGATAACAAGGTCATACAGGACAATCTTGAAGCAGCCAAGGAAAAGGGCGCCCAGACTACAGACAAGAAAGAGGCATCGCCCGCAAAGAAGAAACAGAAGCAGAGCTGAACATGCTTTTTTTTCGGGAGCGTACTCTTCCCGAAAACGGGGTGGCACAAGAATAAGTGTCCATTTGTTACGAGTGAGAAAAGATCGTCGTCGCGAGCGTAGCGAAGCAATCTGGCCCTTAAGTATCGAGATTGCTTCGTCGTTTCACTCCTCGCAATGACAGAGGACAGGCACTTCCCCCAAGTAACTGAAGGGTTACGAGAATAACGGTTATTGACTTTCCTCCGGGCCGGTAATAGAATGAGCAGTCGAGATTTTCTTCGATTCGCGCCGGCAAGGTTTGTGCATGATCGCCAAATTTACGCGCAAAGATTTTCTGGAGGCCCTTTTTTCCCAATATTACAAGGAGCATAGGGGCTTTATTCTTGTCAAAAGCGTAAAACGCGGCGATCCGAAAATGAGCACTCGATACTTTCCCAACATAGAAATACTTGCAAAAGAACATTATGGCGAAGAACGGGACGTGTATTTCGGAATATGTCCCCGGGAACGCATGAAGGCCGAAAAGGAGCACATCCATTATCTTGTGGCTCTATGGGCCGATCTTGACATAGGCGCCGAAGGTCACGAAGACAAGAGCATATTTTTCGAGGGCCCGCAGCAAGCTGCAAAGGCCATCCGGAGTTTTCCCAGGGCTCCGTCCATCATCATCGAATCGGGAAGGGGCGCTCATCTCTACTGGTTGTTGAAACAGGTCAACGAGGTGACGGATCCCGAGCGTGTGGAAACGGTTCTGAAGAATATCAGCGAACACCTGCAATGCGATACAGATGCAAGCGTGGACACGGTCCTGAGATTGCCCGAAACGGTAAATACCAAGGTCTCGGGCAAACCCGTCAATTGCGACGTGAAGTTTATTAACCCCAACTTCCGGTACAATCTCCAGGATTTTGAAAACCTCGGACAACGCATTGTCGTGCCTTCGCCGACCTCGCGACCCGCCGTCCCTGCTCAAGCACCGCCGCCTGACCCTGTTTATACGGAAGATTCTCGAGAGCAGCGCTTTGAACCGGTCACGTTGGGTCAATCCCTGGACGATTCTCTCGTGCTGGACGAAACCATCATCGACGAACTGATCGACGATATTTCCATGACCGCGAGTATGGTGACCGATAACCCTCCAGGGGATGCAGGGGCCGTCATTGAGCCGGGTCGACCTCCATCGGTCCAACCCCCGATATCCGTTTCACCGATAACTGCCGTTCGATCGACTCCGAGTAGCGGCATTACGAGCAGCGTTCTGGAAAGGCTTTCGTCATCCCGCACGGAAGTTGAGATTTCCCTCGTCGGGTCTGACATGACCATTAACGGAGTTCTTACCTGGAATGAGAACGGGCTCATTGGTGTCGAATCGGGCCAAGACCTCTATACTATACCTCTCTCAAGCATTTCTTTCATACGAAGCCGAGCATAAAATCAAACGGGGTATTTCTCTCCGCTCGTTCCGCTGAATGTGCGCTCGGGAATTCCAAGGAGATGGGTGCCATGTTGAACGTCATCTGGCTTGCTCTGCTGGTGGGATCGGTTGTCGTGGCCGTTTTTACGGGTCACACGAAGGACGTGGTGATTGCGGCGACCGACAGTGCGGGATCGGCTTTCAAGCTGGCTCTCGGATTCACGGGCATCATGGCTCTCTGGCTCGGGATCATGAAAATAGCCGAGCACAGCGGGCTCATCGAGCTCTTCACGAGAGCGATAGCGCCTGTCATGCGTTTCTTGTTTCCGAATATACCCGATAGACATCCCGCTCTCGGCAGCATGGCCATGAACATGGTGGCCAATATGTTCGGCCTGAACAACGCTGCCACTCCGCTGGGAATTCGAGCGATGGAGGATCTGGAGACTCTCAACACGCGCAAAGGCACGGCTACTGACGCAATGTGCATGTTCCTGGCCGTCAACACGTCGAGTCTCCAGCTGGTTCCGGCGGGTGCCATAGCGCTCCTCGCTGCTGGAGGTTCGGCGGATCCTACCATCATAGTTTTCCCTGCACTTCTGGCCACCACGGCGTCGACGGTCTGCGGAGTCGTGGCAGCACGCAGGCTTTCCCGCATGGCCAGGTTCCGTGAGGACACACAAGAGGTGCCGGAGAAATGAGTGGACTGCCCGATCTGGTTTCCGTAGCTTCAGGCGCCGTGTTCCTGTCTTTCCTGGTGGGAATACCGGTTTACGGGTTCTTCAAAGGGGTGAAAGTGTATGAGACGTTCGTGGATGGGGCTCGAGAAGGATTTGACGTTGCAGTGCGCATCATTCCCTATCTGGTGGCCATTCTCGTTGCAATCGGGATGTTTCGCGCTTCCGGGGCCATGGATCTCATCACGTCGGCCATGCCCACTGCGGTACGGGATCTCGGAATCTCGCCGCTCGTACTAAGCCTCATCCTGATGAGACCTCTTTCGGGCAGCGCATCGCTGGGAATACTGGCAGAAATTATATCATCCAGCGGCGCGGACTCGTATGAGGCCCGTTTGGCCGCAGTAATACTGGGAAGCACGGAAACGACCCTATACGTAATAGCAGTATATTTCGGCGCCATATCGGTAAATCGGGTGAGATATGCGGTTCACGCGGGGCTCATCGCTGACGCCGCAGGAGTTTGCGCTGCAGTAATACTCTGTTGGGTGTTTTTCGGCTGAACGCCGGAACCGGGGTGGCGGAGAGAGAGGGATTCGAACCCTCGGTAAGGTTTTTTACCCTACACTCGCTTAGCAGGCGAGCACCTTCGGCCTCTCGGTCATCTCTCCGCGGGTTTGCGGCCACTCACCAGCTTATTGACACGTGAGCCTATTGTCAAGTGCCTTGTGCTCATTTTGCGTATCCACTCAGTTACGGGTGGGAGAAGGCTGTCGTTGCGAGCGTAGCGAAGCAATCTCCGCCTATAATACCATTTCGCTATTCAACAAGTAATTGGAATTGCATTTTCAGCGACCACGTTCCGAGAGCTGGGAGTCTCTTGAGCGAAGCGATCAGACGGGCTTGCGTCGTCCGTAGCGAAAGAGATTCCCAGCCTACAACCGGTCCCAAGTTATCAATTGAAAAGCGAATCGGTATAAGTATCGAGATTGCTTCGTCGTTTCACTCCTCGCAATGACAGAGGTCAGGCACTTCCCACCCCTAACTGAACGAATACGCATTTTACGTCACACGGAATACCCGCGGAAGTACTCGGGCGGGATTTCAGCGAAGAATCTGGAAAGCTTGACGGGCACGTGTCCCATCCGTCGATCCAGAAAATGATCCGGGGCTACGATCACGAGATTGTGCTTGGCACGTGTGGTTGCCACATAGAGAAGGCGTCGCTCCTCTTCCATTTCTTCGGGCGTAGAAGCCATGGGAGAGGGTATTCTGCCCTCAACGGCCCAGATAACAACAACGGTGTGCCACTCCAACCCCTTTGCGGAATGAATCGTGGACAAAACCAAGCTGTTGTTTTTCGTATCGATACCGGTCCCGTCCTCGTCCGGAGGTTCTAGTGCCATATCGTTGAGAAAACGATTGAGACTCCGATAGGAGACGGTGAGATCGGCCAGTTGTTCCAGATCGCGCATCCTCTTGGGATAATTGTCGTATTTTTCTTTCAGGTATGGAAAATAGTACTGATTCACCATTTCCACTTTTTCCGAGATCGGACCTCTGTGACTGAGAAGGTCCGAGACCAGGCGAATCAGGTTTTCCAGTTCTTTTCGATACTTCTTGTCCGACCCCGCTTTCGCTGAATCAAGGGACAGTCCTTTCTCGATGATGGTGTTGGAGAGCTTGCCCGCCGTCTTTGCGCCTACCCCCGGAAGCAGTTTTAACATGCGATTCCAGCTCAATCTATCTTTCGGGTTTTTCAGCACTTTTAAATGGGCGAGCACGTCTTTTATGTGCAGGCTTTCCAGGAACTTGAATCCTCCGTATTTCACGAAAGAAATATTGTTGCGCGTCAGTTCTCCTTCGAGATCGAACGAATGAAACCCGGCTCTGAACAATACTGCTATTTCACATAGCGGAACAGCATGGTCGCGCAGTTCTTTGACCGCCTGGAGCACGAATTTGCTTTGATCCCGTTCGGAGAAGCATCTCACCGCGAGGGGAAGCGGACCGCCGTTGCGGCGAGTAAAAAGGCTCTTGCGATAGCCGGTTGCCGCGCGTTCTATAATGGAATTAGTTACCCGCAGGATAGGGGCGGTACTTCGGTAGTTTTCTTCAAGCCTCACGATTTTGGTTCCCGGAAACAGATTGGGAAAGTCCATGATATTTCTGAAATCCGCCCCCCTGAACGAGTAAATGCTCTGAGAGTCGTCACCCACCACCATGACATTGTCGTGAGTGTCGGCAAGCAGGCGCACGATGCGTGCCTGCAGCTGATTGGTATCCTGGTACTCGTCGACCAGAATGTGTTGCCATTTTCGTGAGGTCTCCTCGCGAACATGAGGGTATTCTTCCAGAAGTCGAATCGTGTTTACGAGCAGATCGTCGTAATCCATAAGATTATTGGACGTTTTATGATGAATGTAGTTGTCCCGGATTCGCGTTATTTCGTCCACGCACGGCACGAAATGGGGATACCTGGTGTCCAGCACCTCGTGAAGGGATATCCCGCCGCTCACCGACCGGCTGATCACTTCTGCGATGGTTCGTGCCTTCGGGAAGCTTTTCAGATCCTGAATGGGCGGGACGAGGGTGCTCCTTACGTGATCGACAGCTTCCACCGAGTCCCCCTGATCCATTATGGAAAACGATGAATTGAATCCCAACAGGCTGGCGTACTTTCGAAGCAGCAGGTTTCCCGTGGAGTGGAAAGTGCCTCCTGCAACTGCGGCGACCCTGCCGTCCAGCAAACGGGCCGCGCGTGAAAGCATCTCTTCGGCGGCTTTACGCGTAAAAGTGAGAAGCAGTATGTTTGCCGGCTCAACGCCATGCTCTACGAGCCACGCTACCCGGTACACGATGGTCCGGGTCTTTCCCGATCCTGCTCCGGCTATGACGAGAACCGGTCCTCCCGGGACGGATACCGCTTCCAATTGAGAGGGATTCAAACCCTCTTCATAATTCAAATAATAGGTACGCTGTATGTCCATGTCGCTCCCGTTAACATTAATCATTTTAATTTGTTTTTGTGAAGAGAAAAAGTCGGTCTTGAAGAAAAGCATGGTCAAAAGCGGTCATTTATGGTATGGTATGTCCGTCGCGGGTTCATAGGGGAGGTACTATTCAGTGGACTTGTTTTCAAGGAGGATTGCGTGAGCAACTCAGAGACCGTTCTTGCTTGCCCACTATGTTACACCCATTTTTCCCATGTCCGGAACATGGACTGTGCGAATGTCACCGTGTTCGGATTTGGATTGGATTTTCGCGTTATTCCTCGGGACTGCAATAGATCTTCGGATATCGCCACGTGTCCTGACTGTCTTTTCACCTCCCGCACGCAGGACTTCAGGAAGCGAGTTCCCGGCAATGTGAAGGATCTGGTTCGATCAGCCAAATATAGGGAAATTTTTGAAATTCAGGAGGAAGTTCCGGCAAGAAGTTGGCCTGCACTCATAGCGGTTCTCGATTCCAGGGGACTCAATCCGAGAGATCTGGGAATCATGAGCCTCAAGGGATCTTGGGTGGCTCGCGAACTAGGATGCCTTAAAACCGAGGAGGAACTTCTCAGGAAATCGGATTCGTACCTTGAGGATGCTCTTCGCCGCGGGTTGACGAAGGGAGATCCCGGCATGGTCATGTATCTCCTGGGTGAAATCAATCGCCGAAGAGGCGAGTTTTTGCGCAGCCGGGAAATGCTGACCTTTCTCGGAAACAATCCGAGATATCGATATCCCGCACTTCTGCTCACCGTACTCATTGAGGAAGAGGACTGCACACCGTACTGGACTCATCATTCTCCTGATGTGATGGAACAACATTCTCCGCGATTCAAAGGACTTTTCCCGGCCCTGAGAAGCATACCGCCCCGAAAGACCGAGTTCTCTGCCGATGAATTGAGAGAACAGACTGAACGGTCTGACGAAGACGATCGGCGACTCTTTTGACCCTTCCTCCCGTGCTCCGTCGGGTGTTCCGACAGAGCACGACCGTTTCTCCGAATTTGTGGCCGACGCCGGGCCGATCCAATTCTCGCCGAATTCTTTCCGGAGCAGGAGACTGCCGGCGATTGGGATTAGGCATTTCGTGATAGACGAAGGCGGTTATCGGTGATGGGCTGTTGCTTCCGTGTCTAAGAAATTACTTGACCTCATGTACACAACATAACGGATTCATTTAACCTTAGCCTAGTGAATGCTCCGCCCTTGCCGGCGAGCACCAAAGTCGAACGGCTATGTGTGGCAAGAAATCCGCTTGGTATTCATTCAGTTACTCGGGGGAAGTGTCTAACCTCTGTCATTGCGAGGAGTGAAACGACGAAGCAATCTCGATACTTAAAGGCAGAGATTGCTTCGCTGCGCTCGCAATGACAGCCTTTTCCCGTCCGTAACTGAGGCCTTAATCCGCTTGCCCGGTAGCCGTTGACTTCCCTCCCAAACTGGGATATTGAGGATGCACGGCTGGTTTCACCGGATTGGAATCAGGCCACGTTCGCTCTGAAGGCAAATCCTTCATTCAATAAAATTATCAAACAGTTCGATTCTTCCGGTACTCTTGCCTCACAGGGAGGGGTACTTAATTTAGGTACATGAGACCACCACGTGACGCCATGAATTGCCCGGGCGGGAACATGATAGAACTGCCTGTAACAGCTTTTCTCGAAAGTTTTCCGGAAGAGGCATGCTTGATCGGACAGAACGGCAGAATCTTGCAGGTAAATTCTCGTTTGAAGAGTCTCGATGCGACTGTTGTAGGAAAAAAGTGCCATGAGGCCCTCGCGGGAATCGCCGATGCCTGTTCCTTTTGTCCTTTGGACGAAATGTTGAATGGCCTGGCCAGGCCGGTATGTGACGCAGTTCACGTGAGATGGGAGAAGACGTGTTGCGTGAATGTCCGTTTTCTGCCCGGAATGGGAAAAAAAGGATTTGTCCTCGAGACCTTCCGAGATCTTGCCGAATGCAGGGCGCCAGGAGATAACAAGGATTCCGGTGAGATGCTCCCGGATCTCTTGAAGAAGCTTACCGGCTTGCTCATGATCAGTCGTGGATTGATGGGCGGCGCTCCCTTCGATTCCAAAATGGAACTCGCCTTGAAACACCTGGTAAAGTCGCTCAACGGATCATCCGGTGTGATTGCTTGGGCTGAAATCGACGACCGGCTGTACGGTAATCGTCCGCAAGAAGTTGTGGGCCAACTGTCGACCCACGAAATCAAGGTGGAAGGAAAATTTCGCGGACGGTTGTTCGTCAACTGGCCCACCGATCGGGATATCAGGTTCGAAGAGAAATATTTCCTCGAAGAGTCGACGGATCTTATCGGTCGGCAGGTGGAGATTTCCGATCTGTGGGAGAGATTACGGCACAGCGAAGAGCGGTACAAGAAGCTTGCCGGTAATCTTGCCAAGGAAATGTGGACCCGCACCGAGGCATTGGCCAAGGAAACCGGATACCTCGAAGGCATTCTGAGATGCTGCGAGGACATGATCATTACGACTGACCTCGATTCCAGGATTGTGGAATTCAATCCCGGAGCTGAAAGACTACTCGGATTTTCGGCAGAAGAGATTCAGGGGAAGAATATAAACGATATATGGGTAGATGCCGACGAACGCGACAAACTCATGGAGGAAGTGGTTCTGACGGGCGGTATACGCAACTATCAGACCCGCCTCAGGACTAAATCCGGCGAATTTCGCGAAATTTCGCTTTCCCTGTCGCTGCTCAAAGATGAGGAAGGCAGGCTTCTCGGTACTGTAGGGGTCAGCAAGGACATAAGTGTCGAAAATGCCATCAGGCGGGAACTGGAACGGCTCAACCAAAATTTTCGGGAGGCCATCCATTTCATAAATCACGAGACCAAAAACTCCCTCGTGGTGATGGGCGGGTTTTTGAGAAGACTCATACAAGGAGAAGAGGAGCCGGTTCGGAGGGATCAGCTTCAGATCGTTTACCACCATACGAAGTTTCTCGAGGCCATGAGCCGTGATTTCTTGGTCATGGCTGAGCTGGAGCACGGCGAATTTCAGATACGAAAACAGCACATCACGAATTTTTACGACGAAGTCATTCTGCCGGCAATGATAGGCCTCAAGGAAAGATATCCCGATTCATTTGAAAGTTATGACGAGAGCATGGGAGGGGTAGGAGTCATTCAGCTGGAAGGAGATCCGGCTCTGCTGGAGATCGTATACCGCAACCTTTTCGGTAATGCGCTGAAGTACCGGCACCCTGCAAGCAAGATAGCGTACGGAGTTGTGGATCTCGGTGACCGCTACCTGTTCAATGTATGGAACGAAGGCCCCGGTGTGCCAAAAGAACAGGTAGAGAAAATTTTTCAAAAATTCTACCGGGTCCTTGACGAAACAACCCGCGGCAAACGCGGAACAGGTCTTGGGTTGTACAATATCCGCAACATCGTCGAAGCCCATGGGGGTCGAATTTGGTGTGAAACCGATCCAGGGCGTTGGATCAATTTCCTCTTCGAACTGCCGAAATAACGAGCAGATCCGAGCAATTCAGCTCGTGGTCGCACATCTCACCTTCCTCTTGCTATTGAATCCCCGAGCATGATACCGGCCGCGTACGGTTCTCCGCACCATTTCGCTTTCCATGGCAGTTCTCGAAAATTCTGTCGGATTGGTTCACGACTCTTGCCCGCATTCCGGCCATGCAATCATGTCATTGCGAAAAGTGGAGCGACGAAGCAATCTCGGTTTTGGACGGTTGGAGATTGCTTCGGGCTTTGCCCTCGCAATGACAATCTTCCAATCTTTTAGCGTAATCGAAACCGACATTGCTTTTGAGAATTCCTATAGAACCCAATAGTGTCAGACGAGCCCGATATGGATTCGTCTTCACCTTGGATGAATCCGGACGAAGAACCCATGCGGCGGAGATGAGAAAAAATTTGAAAGTGGTGCGTTCCGATGCTACACTGACGACACATTCACGTGTGTTTCCGTATATTGAATATCTATGCGAAGGTACGGGATATGAGAAAGTTGTTCTTCGTACTGTTGCTCTGCGTTGTAGCAGTTTCGTCAGCTCAAGCGCAATTTGCTGCGGCTCCCGAAGGTGCCGTGATGCCCAATGGCGCTTTCCACTATATGGCCCCCGGGAATGTTCCTGTGATAGCATGGGGTGGGCAACTGCCGTGGAATATGCATTTTCCCGTGGCTCAAGCCTATCCACTTTCGTATCCCTATGTTCCGGTCCCCATGCCGCCGCCTTCGGGATCCACCAGCGACAGCATCAGGCCTATGCCTGACGCGGAGGACAAGACATCTTCCTTGCGTTAGACATCGGGTCCGCGCAGGAACGCTTGGCGCCGCTCTACCGCCTTCATGTTTCTATTCTCAGCCTTCCGAACAGTCCGGCCTTTGCTTTGCCACTTCTGCAGATCGCGGCCAGACCGTTTTTCGCGACGTTGCGCCGGTCAAAGCGGGGTAACGCGTTCGATTTCCACAGTCAAACGTCATTTTAATTAGAACATTTCTATCATACTTTCATTCTTCGCATAACTATGTCCATCAGGCATCTGGTTTTAGATCGGTAATTGTATCGACGGAGAAAAACCTTGTAATGTGAACATCAATCCAGTATAATTCCACAAAAAATCAAGAAGAAGAATCGAGCCGATTGGATTTTATTCGGATGTCCTCAGGTACGTTGCGGAAGAACTGCTGCAGGTAGGTGAATCGAGCAGGCAGGCTTCGTCCTCATGCAGCTGTGAGCCTTTCACGGCTGACTCTTTCTTGGCCGCTAAAGGAAGAGAACAATAATCTGCGTTAACACGTTCGGTGAGATGATTGCGGCGATGATGAAGTCGACCGTCCAGTGCCACACAACAAACAGTTTGTAATATCACCAGGTTATAAACCTGTTGCGAAGACGAAGTCTATGTCTTTATACACTGGGACGTCTCCCGCCGGCAGTCGGCATTTCGTCGGCTATACGGCATCGTGGTTGCTGCGAGCTGTGGACTCCAGCGGCGAACATGCGACAGGATTTGCCACGAGTGGGCTTTTTTTTATAGACAGTGGTGTGTATCATTTTCCTCTCACCTCGTGAGGCAGGCGCATCATGCCCTTTTGTAACACGGTGGTTTTGCCAATAATCATCGCGGCAGCGGGATTCTTCGCAACGTTTTTCGCCATCCCGCCACTGGCGCAACTGGCATCACGGTACGGACTCGTAGACCATCCGGGAGTTAGAAAAATACACGGCAGTCCTATCCCTTTGTGCGGGGGAATCGCAATATTTGTACCGGCTGCCTTCACATTGGCCGTGTTGACGGGTCTCGCGTGTCTCAACTACGCCACACTAGGGCCCAATGTGTTTCAAATGCTCACGTTGCTCTTCGCTTCGGCCTGGATGCTGTTGTTGGGAATAGTTGATGACAGACGCCAACTTTCATGGAAACAGAAATTACTGGGACAATCTGCGGGTATCCTGATTCTGGTTCTCGGGGGGCATTCAGTTCGTTCTGCGAGTGTGCCGTTTTTCGGCGCGGTCGACTTTGGTTGGACCGGCCCGCTGGTGTTCGGACTGGCGGTCTTGGTCGTGACGAACGCTATCAATCTGATAGACGGCCTCGATGGTGTCGCTGGAGGCATCTGTTTTTTTGCCGCCCTCGTGTACGGAATCGTGGGTCTTTCTAA
>DATHCX010000252.1:0-37709 GCA_035319325.1 Desulfomonilaceae bacterium | reverse complement strand
GGTCTTAGACGGGTAGAGCAGTTCTCGAACGTTCTGTCGAATTCGTTCATGACTCTCGTCCGCATTCGAACGATCCAATCATGTCATTGCGAGGAGTGGAACGACGAAGCAATCTCTGTTTTGGCCGGTTGGAGATTGCTTCGGGCTTCGCCCTCGCAATAACAGTCTACGAACCTTTTCGCGTAATCGAAACGACACTACTTTTGAGAATTCTTATAACTTTCAGGAGGAGACCTTCTCCAAAAAAATCCTCCCCGATTCGTATGTTCAGGCTATGGCATCCAGAGCCTTTTTCATTGCAGACAGCAAGAGCAATACGTTTTCCGGCCTGCTGTTGTATCCCATGAGGCCGATGCGCCAGACCTTCCCCGCCAATTGACCCAACCCGGGAAAGATTTCGATATTGTAATTCTGTAGTAAATACGCACTCACGGCTTTTCCGTCCACGCCGTCGGGAATGATGGGCGTGGTCAGGCTGGCCAGCCGGATTTCCTTGTCCACATGACAGTCGATGCCGAGTTCCTCGAGTCCGTCCCACAGCAGCTCGGCATTTGATCTGTGCCTCTCCCACCGGTTTTCCAGCCCTTCTTCCGCGATGAGGCGAAGCGATTCTCTCAAGGCGTAGTTCATGTTTATGGGAGCCGTATGATGATACGTGCGCGATTCGCCCCAGTACTTGCCCACAAGCGTCATATCCAGGTACCAGTTGGGAACTTTTTTCTTGCGGCGATTGAGTTTCTCCACAGCTCGTTCACCCAGCGTCAAAGGAGCTATGCCGGGAGGACAGCTCAAACACTTCTGCGACCCGCTGTACGCAATATCCACGTGCCATCGGTCCAGAAACACGGGGACACCGCCCAGGCTCGTCACCGTGTCCAACAGCAGGAGCGTCCCGAATTCCCGGCAAAGCTTTCCAATACCTTGCATGGGATGAACTGCCCCCGTGGACGTTTCTCCGTGAACCAGACCCAGAATCGCCGGGCGATGCTTGTCCAGGGCATTCCCGATTTCCTCGAGGGTACACACCTCGCCCCACGGTTTTTCCAGCCGGCGGACATCTGCCCCGTAACGCGACGCCATGTCGCACAATCTCTCCCCAAAATAGCCGTTGACTCCTATAAGAACCACGTCCCCGGGTTCAACGCAATTGGCGAGGCCCGCCTCCATCGCAGCGCTTCCGGTGCCGCTCACCGGGATCGTCAATCGGTTGTCCGTCTGCCACACGTAACGCAGCAATTCCTGGGTCTCATTCATTAATTCGATGAATTTCGGGTCAAGGTGCCCCACCTCGTTCATGGAGATCGCCTGACGAACCCTGGGATGAATGTTGGACGGTCCCGGTCCGAGAAGCAGCCTGGTGGGCATATCAAGCTGGGGTGCATCGATCCTGTGAGAATTATCTACTTCCAAACCTTTGTTCGACATGGACACGCCTCTTCATGGTGTTCTCGTGATGCGAAGGCAGTATCATACTTGTTCCACGGTGCCAATTCAACCGGGTTACGTGCCGCGATAGGCCGTCAATTGCGAGCACCGCGGAGCAATCTTTGTCGCTGGACCTGTTTTGCATGTGCACGAACGGAGAGATCGCCGCACGCAGAATCACACGGCCGAAACCGCGGAGTACTGGAACGCCGTTTTCTCGGGAACGAGAGGCGATGTGCGTGCCCGGACGATGATATTCCAACCCAGGCGATTAAAGGGGAAAAAATCGCCGAGCATCGTGTCCAGGCGACTCAATGGGTTTAATCTGACGAATTTTCCCGAAGGCCCCATCGCTGGCAATGTGTACGGTACCAGATAAGCGGATCTCCAGTCCGTACTGGTGAAACCCGCCTCCTTCAGCTTTTTATCCAAACTCATGGACGTATAGAAACGCAGGTGAGTCTCGTCCCACCCGCACCAATCCTTGTTTCGCCGGAAAAACCGCTGAAACGATCCTTCCAGGAGATAGTTGAGGGAAAGGAGATTCTGGGTACTCAGGACAAGCACACCGCCGGGGACAAGGGCTGATGCGGCTCTATGGAGCAGTGCGACGTCGTCCGGCACGTGCTCGATCACGTCTTTCATCAAAACAACGTCGAAATGGCTTCCTGTGGGAAGCTGCAGAAAATCTTCGCTCCGAACAAAGGTGCACCGATGCTCCACTCCCTGTTCTGCGGCGAAATACCGGGCCGTAGCCAGTGCCGTGTGCTCCGCATCCACGCCCACGACTTCCGACGCCCCCTGCCTGGCCGCGTGGACTATGAACATTCCGCAGCCACAGCCATAATCAAGAAAGCGTTTTCCGGCCAAATTCCCCAGAAGTTCCCGGACAAACGCGTTCTTGACCCTGCTGTACGCCTTGTTCTGCTGATCCATGTACGCAGCAAGAGCTTTTTCCGGATCGTTCAGCTTGATCCAGTGGTCGTCGGGATACTGTTTTCGCGACACAGTCATTTCAGAACTCGATCAACTCTCTGTACAAGCTTATCCAGGATTGAAACTCCCTGTCACGGGAGAATGCTTCCATGCGTTTTCTCGCTGCACTGCCGAAGGCTCTCGCTTTTTCGGGATTGTGCATAATTTCCGCCAGAGCCGAGCTCAATGATGCCGAATCTCCCCAGGGAACGAGCAGCCCTGAGATGTCATGCTCCAGCAGTTCTTCCACCGCACCCGTACGGGTAGCCACGCACGGCAGTCCTGCGGCCATGGCCTCCATCAAGATGTTGGGGCAGCCTTCGGTCAGGGAAGGCAACACAAAGACGTCCAATGATTGCAGCCAATCAGGCATGCGATCATGCTCCACCGCGCCGACCCATGTCGTGCGCTTTTCCATGCCGGAACTGAAAAGCATTTCCCGGAGCACGTGCTCTTCCGAAGACCGCACCACTCCCGCCAACACCAATTGCACATCACGAGACGCCAATGCGCCTGCAGCCTTGAACAGATACGGCAATCCCTTCGCGTATTTGAATATACCCGCGCACCCTATGCGAAAGGGATCCTCTTTCTCGCGGTTTCTGCACCACTGCCGCAGGGGTAGGTCTACAGAATTGTAAACGATCGACGTCTTATGTTCCACAGGTGCTATGGCATCAGCCATTTCCATCAAATCACGGCTGAGTGCTGCAATTCTATCCGCGTTTTCCAGTCCGATGCGACAAACAGCCGCCTTTTCAGGACTGAATCCATATTTTTTTACATCGTTTCCGACAATGGTCCCAATAGAGGGGACCTTTACTCTCCGAGCCAAAAGACCCGTCACGTATCCGATGGGGTAGAGAAAAAAAGAGTGAAACAGGTCGAACGCTTCGGCTCTGTGCAGCATCTCCAGCGATTGATACATCATCTGAAGCGTTAGAGTGTGAGGGCAGTCCCAGAGTTCACGTTCAGATGTAGCGAATTTTTCTTTTGCGACGGCAATCCGGTGATAGGTGATACCACCGGCCTCCGTGGTTTCACGGTTCTCATCCAGGAGCACCCATCGATCCGAAACCACCACCAGATGCGCGACATGCACGTCCAATCCCATGTCGCGCGCATGTCCGGCCACTTTTCCCGCGGTTCGCGCCAGGCCTCCCCACTGCTCGGGAGGAAATTCCGGAGTGGTGATGCAGATTTTTTTCATTAATGCCCGCCCCCAGGCCGCGCTGCGATCTTCAACTCTGATCTTCTATCATCGTTCATAGAAAAAGGGAAAGTATTCACCGGGGAGAACGAAATGAATTGTATCGCCTGCCGGCCGTTTCTCAACGGGGAATGAAGGCGATTTGACAGTAATTTTCAAGGAAATTCGTAGGTTGTGTTCCCATCGCGTCAATGAGCAGGTGAGCATGAATTTGACCGGAGGCGCATGGGTTCTCATTTTTCGTTTTGCATGGTGACGTACCGGGATATAAAAACCTTGACATCTGCTATACTGGTTCGGTAAAAACTATTTGTGACGAACTGGTCAGTCATTAACTTTTTTGACTGACCATTGGTTTTTTTAGGAGGCTGCCGATGAATATTCCCCTGGAAAAACAAATACAAACCGTCGTCTCACGGACGAAAGCTCACAAAGATACCTTCGCAGTCCCCGAATTGATCGCGGTGCTGAAGGCGGAGCTCAAAAAAGAACTCCGGGAAGACTTCAGCCCGGAAGAAACTATTCTCTTCTTCGTGAGAAAAGCCGGCGAGGCTATTGCATCGTCCCCCATCTATTCCGATGCGCTGGTACGGGAGCTGTACCGCAGCGTGCTTGCACTGGCCGAGTCTTTGGGCATTCCCAGGGCTCTGCTCGCCGAGGACCTGCTGTTCCAGACGCTCCGCCGTCCGCCCGACCAGGACAAGGCTCGGCGCAAAAAGCAGAAGGACGGCCGCAGCAGAATTCTGCAGGCAGCTCTGGACGAATTTTCCGAGAAAGGATTTCACGCCTCCACCATAGACTCCATAGCGGAACGAGCGGGAATAGCCAAGGGCACGGTTTACCGGTACTTCAACACAAAGGAGGGCCTGTTCAATGCCCTGAAGGAAGACACGATAACCGAATTCGTGGAGCTCGCCCGCAGGGATTTGAGCCGTGAAGAAGACATTCTCAAAATCATCGAAAGCGTTATCAAGATGTACCTGAGTTTTTTCGAGAAAAACTCAGCGTTTTTCAAGGTGATCATTCAGGAACACAGAGATTTTGGTCGTGATTTTTCGGAAAAATTCATTAATGAGCTGATCCTCGGGCTGCCCGGACTGAAACGGCGCTGCTGGAAGGCTTCTCGCATGGGACGGCTCAAACAGATGAACTATTTCACCGTTTTTTTCGGAATAATCGGGTTTTTAAACGGAGTGATCCAGAAATGGTTGCACGATGGGGCCGAAGGATCGCTGCTCAATGAAATCGATACAGTGAAAGAAGTCCTTTTTTACGGTTTTGCGGTACCACCCGAACAGGTGGTGAAAACGAACCCCTTGAAGGTGATCTCATGAAATTCAGGCTGCCGTTTCAATTGCGTATGCCCTTGCTGTATGTGAATCCGTGTTTTCATCCGACTCCCGAGCTCGTGGAACAGGTGTCCTCCGCAGGAGGAATGGGAATTGTTGACCATGTCACGTCGTACGGATTTAACGTTTCACCCGATATTTCCCACGGAATAAGGATTCGCTTAGACCGGCTCGATAGTGCTCCGGTAAATTCGGGGACAAAAATCGCTCTCCTTCCTCTCGAAGACGCGGAACGTCTGACAGCTCTCAAGCCGGCAGCGCTCGCGCTATTCGGCCTTCCTGTCCTGGCGGAAGTCGAGAGCGCTGCACAGGCTGCAGCCGCTGAAAAAGCAGGTGCAGCGGGTCTGGTCATCAAAGGGAATGAGGGTCCGGGCCGGGTGAGCGAGACCAGCGGTCTGGTATTACTCCAACAGGTTCTCGCGGCCGCAGAAATTCCCGTCTTTCTTCAGGGGGGGGTAACTTTCAGGACTGCTGCAGGTGCCGTCGCCGCGGGAGCCGCGGGCGTCGTCCTGGATGTTCACCTGCTTCTCACGGAGAGTTCCCGCCTCGGCCCTGCTTTGAAGGAATTTCTCCGCTCCCTTGGATTCCCCGCGTCAGTCACCCTGGGCGAAACCACGGGAACACCGGTTCGGGTCTATTCCCGGATCGGAACCCGGATGGTCAGGGAGTTCAAGAAACTGGAAGAGACACTGGCTCCCGAAGATTTTGCCGTGTATCGAGACCGGCTCAGTTCAGCACTCGCAGCGCCCGTGAGCGCTCCCGACACAGACGAAGCTCTTCTAGCCCTTTCCGAAGACATCATCAGCGCCGCAAAACTTGCCGCTGACTACAAGACAGCCGGAGCCGTCGTCAGAGAATTCGGAACTCGGATGCTCCATCGGAAGGCAGTGTGGCCGTTCAACGAAGATTCGGCGGTCTGCAGGGATCACAAGACGAGATTTCCGATAGTTCAGGGACCAATGGCTCATGTGAGCGACAATCCGGATTTTCTCGCCTCGGTTGCAGCAGGCGGTGCTCTGCCGTTCCTGGCCATGGGCAACATGCCCGGGCCTATCGCTCGAGAAGGAATCGTCCTGGCGCGGGAGAAAACCGGAGGCCGGTTTGGCGTAGGCCTCATCGGTCTTGAAATAAACCGCCAAAATTACGAGACGCACCTGGAGATCATGAAGGACAATCCTCCTCCCTATGCAATCCTTGCAGCCGGCGGTCCGGATCTCGCCCGGCGCATTGAAGCACAGGGGACTCTTTGCTACATGCACTGCCCTTCACCTGCAGTGTTGAGCGAAGGTCTGAAAACCGGATTGCGAAGGTTCGTATTCGAAGGGTGTGAGTCCGGCGGGCACGTCGGATTACTGGCAAGCCTGAATTTGTGGAGTGCGAATCTTGCCGAGCTCGAAACGGCTGCGTCCCATGGACTGGCTCTGAATGAAGTGACCGTGTTGTTTGCAGGAGGAATCGCAACCGGACGCGCGGCAGCATTCGTCGCGGGCATGGTGGCGGACCTCGTGGATAGAGGTCTGAATGTGGGCCTCCAGATGGGAACGGCCTATTTGACGTCCCTGGAAGCGGTGTCCACGTGCGCAATCACACCCACATACCAGAAGCTCACGCTCGAAAGCCTCAAGACGGTCGTTATCGGCCGTACCGTGAACATCAGGGCAAGAGCCGCGGGTTCTCCCATGGCGTCTACTCTTATCCAGCGGGAGCTCGACCGGCTCAGGGATGGAACTTCCCTCGCAGAACGCAAGGAACTGTACGAAAAGGACAACCTCGGATGCCTGAGACTGGCGTCCAAAGGCTGCGCGATAGATCCGGACACAGCGACGTGGGACTGCCCCGTATTCTGCGATCTGGAGCCGGAAGAACAGTTGCAACGCGGTCTGTATCTTATGGGACAGGCGGTGTGCCTGTTGGACAAGCCCGCGACGATTGAAGCGCTACATGCGGAAATCATCGAGGGCGGAAAACGCATATTTGCAAGCACACAAGAAACTTCTGAGCTGCCCGGGGATGACGAAGCGGCTTTCGCGACCGAGCAGGTCGTGGAAGTGGAGCACGAAAGGGAACCGATAGCTGTGGTGGGCATCGGACTGCGATTCCCCGGGTCACATTCACCGGAAACTTTTTGGGAGCACATTGTCGACGGGCAGAGTGGAATCATTCCTGTTCCGGATGGTCGTTGGGCCGATCAGGATTTCTTCTACGATCCTGATCCCAAGGTTCCCGATAAGACCTACTCCAAGATCGGCGGATTTATCCCTGACCTGCAGTTCGATCCTCTCAAGTACCGCATTCCGCCCTCCGTTGCGCGCCAAATGGACCGTACGCAGCAGATGGCGGTCACGTGCGTAGCCGATGCAATCGAGGATGCGGGATTGTCTCCCGGCCAACTCAAGGGCAAGCGAGTCGGCATCATTATCGGAAACAGCATGGGCGGGGAGAAAACAGATCTGTACGCGGAGCGCGTGAACTTGCCCAAGGTCGTGTCTTCTCTGGAAAAGGCGCTTGAGTCTTCCGGCCTGAACGGTGAAGCACGCAATACCCTGCTGGACGAATTCCGTTCCGATTACCTGAAAAGGTTGCCAGAAATCACTGAAGATTCGCTTCCCGGAGAGTTGGCCAATGTGATCTCCGGCCGGGTGGCGAACGTGTTCGATTTGGCTGGTCCCAATTTTACCGTCGATGCGGCCTGCGCTTCGTCCATGGCGGCGGTGATGAACGCGGTGGCGGCATTGCGCGACGGGAAGATAGATTTCGCTCTCACGGGCGGTGTGGACGCTGCAATGCACCCCTCTTCCTTTGTAAAGTTCTGCAAAGTCGGTGCATTATCTCCCGACGGCAGCCGGCCTTTCGATGAAGCGGCCAACGGTTTCGTAATGGGGGAAGGCGCGGGAATCATGGTTCTCAAGCGTTTGTCTGATGCGTTGCGAGACAAGGACCGCATCTATGCGACGATCCTGGAGGTGGGATCGTCGTCGGATGGCCGCGGCAAAGGAATCACCGCACCAAATGCGGCGGGCCAGGAACGGGCAGTACAAGCGTGCCTGGAATCCGGATCGATCGAGCCGAATTCCCTCGGACTCATTGAAGCGCATGGCACGTCCACCCCCGTGGGCGACAGCACCGAATTGACCGTCTTGGACCGTTTCTTCAGGTCTGCCGGAATGTCGCGCGGCTCATTGGGTATCGGCTCCGTGAAGTCCCAGATCGGGCACCTGAAGGCCGCTGCAGGTGCGGCGGGAATGATAAAGGCCGCCTTGAGCCTTCATCATCGGACCCTACCTCCCACTATCAATGTGAAAAAGCCGAATCCTTGCATCGATTGGGAGACGTCGCCGCTGTTCCTCGTGACTCAGGCCACACCGTGGGAACGCAGAAACGGGTACTTGAGGCGAGCGGGCGTCAGTGCCTTCGGGTTTGGCGGAACAAATTTCCACGTGGTGTTTCAGGAGTATTTCCCGGGCCTCCAGGTGGTCTCCGGTAAAAAGCAGGTCGAACAAGCCGTGGAATTTGTCGTGCCGGATTGGCCTCGACCGCCGGAGTTTGAAGTCCAAGGCGAGACCTGGGTGCTGGGAGGCACGGACGCTGCAGACATCTCCGCCAGGGTGGAAGCTCTTCTCAAGGAATTGAATCCGGACAACGCAGCGAATATTGCGCATCGCCTTAGGCGAGGGGCGGGAGAATGCGCGGTACGGTGCGGATTCGCAGCAGACAACGCGGAAACCGCAACCAAGAAACTGGAGCTGATCCGGGACGCTATCACCGACCCGTCCAAGATGCCCGTCCTGCGCACCAGAGGCATACACGTGGCCGAAGGAGAGTCCCTGCGTGCGAGGGCCGGGGTGGCGTTTCTGTTTCCGGGACAGGGGTCGCAGTATCCGTTCATGCTGAGGGATCTTGCCGAGCGGTTCCCGGTCGTCGCTCAGACATTGCAGGAAGCGGACGACGTGCTGGTGTCTCTGGGCCTGCCTCCCGTAACCGACAGCATGTTTCCGTCGGAGACCGCCGGCAATGGGGCGAAGAATCATGGCGATGTCATGAAAGATACCCAGCTTCTTCAGCCCATGATTCTCACTGCGAATACCGCTATTTTCAGGCTCCTTGCGAGGTTTAACGTGCGACCCGTGGCGTGCGCGGGCCATTCGCTGGGTGAATATGCAGCGTGCGTGGCCGCGGGCGTCTTCTCGTTCAGGGATGCAGTGGAAGCAGTCGCGGTGAGGGGCCGTGAGATGGCCCGAGTCAGCATTGCGGACCCCGGATTGATGATGAGCGTACCCGCTGATGCAAGGATTGTGGAAGAGGTGCTCGCGGAAGTGGACGGGTATGTGGTTGCGGCCAACAAAAACTCGCCCAAACAGACGGTTGTTTCCGGCGAGACCGAGGCCGTGAAAAAGGCAGGGGATCTGTTCAAAGAGCGCGGTCTGGACGGGATTATCCTGCCAGTTTCCGCTGCATTTCATTCAGGAGTGGTTGCCCCTGCGCGGGAACCGTTCATGAAAACCCTGGAAAAATTAAACGTGAATCCGCCCTCGGTGCCAGTGCTCTCAAACGTGACCGGCGATTTCTATCCTGTGGGTCCTGCTGCACCGGGTCGGATTCGGGACCTTCTCGGAAAGCAGTTCGCGGCTCCTGTGGAATGGGTGAAGACCCTCAGGCGGCTCTATAGCGAGGGAGTGAGGACGTTTCTGGAATGTGGGCCCAAGCGGGTGATGACAAACCTCACTCTGGACACCCTGTCCAACGACGTGTTGGCCCTAGCGACGAATCATCCCAAAAAGGGCGGGATTTTACAGCTGATGGAAACGCTGGCGGCCTTGGCTGCAGAAGGCATCCCCGTGGATTTTTCCGGCGGCAGCGTAGATGTGGAGTCCCATGGAGCGCAGCGGAGCAGCCGCAGACCGGAGCTGAAAATCGTGCAGTCCGTTCGAGAGACGGTTCCTGTACAGACTTCTGCTCTCGATGCTGGGGTTCCGGAGTTGCTGGAAGGGCTGCTGGACCCGGAATTACGGGAAATAGCCGGTAAGAAGGAATTTCAGCGATTTCTGGAGATTCAGGGTGAACCCATCCGCGGGCTCATCAAGTCAGGATTCCAGACCTTCGTAAAAAATGTCCTCCCCATGGAGCAAACGGTCCGGCAGGTCAAATCGGAAGGCATGGATTTCAAACCTGCGGTAATAAGTGGCATTTCCGCAGGACTTCCCAGCGACGTGCGCTTCCCCTTCGATCGTGAAAGCCTGGACGATCTGATTCTCGGGCGCAATTTCATAAAGAAGGTGTCGAAAGACGGCCGCCGCAACATGCTGGAAAAGAACGTGGAACGGCTCGTGAAAGGACCTTCAGGAGAAGCGGACCTTCAGGTTGTTGAGGACCTTTCGGGGGTCATCAAGCTGGCGGGATATTTCGGGGAGGAAGAGTTCATAGCAGAATACGGCCTGGACGAGAGATTGGTGCGGGCTATGGACGTCACCACCAGACTTGCCGTTGCTGCAGGAATCGAGGCGCTCAGGGACGCAGGCATACCGTTGATCCGTATGACGCGCACGACCAGCACTGGTCATGAACTTCCCGACGCGTGGGCGCTTCCGCCTGCCTTGAGGCAAGAAACGGGCATTATCTTTGCCTCGGCTTTTCCCGGCATGTCCTCGCTCGTTGACGAAGTCACCCGACAGACCGCTGCACAATACGGTTCAGGAGCCAAGAAGCGCCTCATCGATTTCTACACCGGTCTCGTGGAGCGCATCCGTGACGATCGCGAACGGGAGCGGGTCACGAAATGGTTCACTGAAGAATTCCACAGGTTCGATCCGGGCGGCTCGGAAGAGATGTACACGTTCAACCGGGATTTTCTCCTGCGGGTCATGAGTATGGCCCACGGCCAGTTGGCTCAGCTCATCAAGGCTCAGGGGCCGAATACCCACGTGGACGCAGCCTGCGCGGGCACGACTCAGGCGGTGATTCTGGCTCGGGATTGGATCAGGACAGGACAGGCCAAGCGGGTGATCGTGATCGCAGCCGACGATGTGGCGGGAAAAACGCTTCTGCCTTGGATAGGTTCCGGTTTCCTGGCCATGGGGGCCGCGACCACGAACGGCACAGTCAGCGAGGCAGCGCTTCCATTCGATGACAGGCGCCACGGCTTGATACTCGGGTCAGCCGCGGCGGGAATCATTGTGGAAAGCCAGGAGCTTGTCAGCCAGCGTGGCATGGAAGGCATTGCGACGATAGAAGCCGGCATCGCTGCGAACAGCGGTTTTCACGGTACGCGCCTGGATGTGGAGCACATCTCCGCAATGATGGAGAAAATGGTCGAACGATGGGAGGAACAGTCGGGGAATTCGAGAAACGATCTGGCAAAAAACGTCTTTTTCATGTCACACGAGACGTATTCTCCCAAACGGGGCGGCAGTTCGGCGGCGGAGATTCGTTCACTCAGAAATACCTTCGGCGATGCGGCGAGACAGATTCCCATAGCCAATACCAAAGGTTTCACCGGCCACACGATGGGTGTTGGCGTTGAAGACGTGGTGGCCCTGAGATGTCTTCAGAAGAAAATGCTCCCGCCGATCCCCAATTTGAAGCAACCCGATCCCGAGTTTGCGGATTTGAATCTCAGCCGGGGCGGCTCGTGCGAAGCCACCTATGCCCTCAGGCTGGCTGCAGGCTTCGGTTCCCAGATAGTCATGGCTTTGTACAAAGCTCAAAACAGAGAAGAAAACCGCATATCCGATCTGGCAGCGCACCGGAACTGGCTGCGGGAGCTCACCGGCTATAACGACCCCGTTCTCGCGGTGGAGGAACGTACTCTGCGCTGCACCGAACGATCCGTGGAAAAAACCGCTGGTGTAAAGCCTGCGGCAGCGAAGCACCCGGACAGGCGAGAGAAACACGCGACTGCGGTTGCCGCTGTCGCGGCGAATGACGGAGAAATCAGAGATAAGATTTTGGCCTTGCTGTCGGATAAAACCGGGTACCCGGCGGATATGCTTGATACGGGGCTGGATTTGGAGGCCGATCTCGGCATAGACACCGTGAAACAAGCGGAATTCATCTCCGAAGTGAGGGAAGCATTCGGTATCCCCCGCATCGACGGTCTGAAGATCGCGGAATTTCCCACAATAGAGCACATCATCACATTCGTCGTGCTACAAACGAATGGTGGAGTTTCGGACCAGGTGACGCAAACCGGGGCCGAAGCGCAATCCGCAACAACCGACGATGCAGAAGCCGTTCGTGAGAAAATCCTGGAATTACTTTCTCATAAGACTGGGTATCCACCGGACATGTTGGACACGGGACTGGACCTGGAAGCCGATCTCGGCATAGACACCGTGAAACAGGCGGAATTCATCTCCGAAGTGCGCGACACGTTCGGCATTCCCCGGATTGAGGGCCTGAAGATCGCGGAATTTCCCACGATCAATCACATAATCGATTTCGTTCTGGAGAGGAAGCGCTCTGAGGAACCGGAAGAACCCGTAACCCGTGAAGTTCCCCATTCGGAAAAGACCCCGATGGTTCAGCAGGAAATCAAGCTGTACGAGGCCAGACTCGTTCGCTTGCCTGCGCTGGAAAAGGTTGGACTCCCGGAAGCCGACCGGATTTTCGTGGTAGGAGGTCCGCAGGAGACGTCCCGAGAAGTGGAGGCGTCGCTCGGTGCATTGGGCTATTCAAGCATCACCTGCATCTCGGAACCGACACTGCCGGAATCGATAAAAACCGGACCCATCGGCATAGTCAATCTGCTACCTCTGGAAAAAGGTGATGTGTCTCTCAGAAAAACGTTTGAGCTGTACGTTTCATGTGCGGTGGGGCTTGATAACGGCCCGTCATTCCTCGTCACGGCTCTGTGCGAAGACGCCGCGTTCGGGTTTGAAGACCCCGCGCAGGACGCAGAGATGCCGGGAGCGGTTGCAGGAGCGACCAAAGCGTTTGCCAGGGAATATCCGGACACTTGTGTGCGGATTCTCGATCTGCATCCGGAGTTGCCTCCTGCAGAAAGGGCCGCTGCCGTGGCACGCAGCCTGGTGGAGTCTTTTCCGGTGGAGACCGGCGTGGCAACCAACGGAGAACTCAGGACGGTTCGTCTTGTGCCGATCTTGGAAGAATCCGATGAACCGGCCGTAAAGTCGGGTGACGTGCTCCTGGTAACTGGAGGCGCAAGAGGCATAACCGCTGAGTGCATCAAGCATCTTGCAGCACAGCGGCAACTGACGATCGCAATCCTGGCACGCACCGCTCTATCCGGCCGCGGCGACCAGTTTGCCGAGTTCGGCCCGCAGGAATGGGAAGAGGAAAAGAAGAGGATTGTGGATCGAATCAAACGGAGCGGTAAAGCGGCGACTCCGGTCATGGTGGAAAAGGAGCTGGCCGGCCTCAAAGGAGAAGCCGAGGCGTTGCGCACGATCCGCGAGCTGAAATCTCTCGGGGCCGAGGTTATGTACACTCCTGCGGACATCAGGGATGCGGCATCGGTGGATCGCGCGATTCTTGGCGTCGCGGAAACGTGCGGCCGGGTGGACGTCGTCATTCACGGTGCCGGTATAGACGTGAGCCGGGCTTTGCGCAGCAAGACCGTGGAGCAAATTGAAAACGTTGTTTCCGTGAAAGTTCGGGGCATGCGTAATATCCTTTCCTCGCTGAATCGTCACGGAGTGCTCCCGAGGCGTATCGTCGCATTCGGCAGTGTGTCCGGTCGCTTCGGCAACCTTGCCCAGGTGGATTATTCGGCTGCCAACGACGCGTTGGCGCATATGTTGCGCAGAGTCGATAGAGATCTGGACGCAAAAGTGTCTGTCATCGATTGGGCTCCGTGGGCAGAGGTAGGTATGGCCACCAGGGGCAGCGTCCAGCAGACTCTGGAAGCTGCGGGCATTGACTTTATACCGCCCAAGGCGGGTACGGAAATACTGGCGAGGGAATTAAGCCGCACAGGGGGTGGCAGTGAGGTCCTGGCTGCCGGCAGACTGGGACCCTTCGCGGCGGACGCATTTTCCGTTCCTGGTGAGCACGGGCCAGCCGAGAAGATGCTCGCTGGCCAGAAAGGGCGTGTGATCTCCTTTCTGCCGGGAGAATACGTCAGGCTCTCCGTTACTCTCGACCCGAGTCACCCCGTGTTGGATCACCACAGAATAGATCGTGCAGCGGTGTTGCCTGGAGTGGCCGCGCTGGAGATCATGCGGACCGCGGCTGCCCTCCTGGATGCCGATGCAGCCGCGGCTTCTTTCGAAAAAGTGCGCTTTAGAAGTCCTTTGAAGATTTTCAAGAGCGATCCATTCGAGGCCGAGGTGGAAGTCGTGCGGACACAAGCGCCTGACGGACAAGACAGTGCATTCCGCGCGCGAACGTTTTCCTGGTTCGTCGACAAAGAAGGACACAAGATAGGTTCGCCGCGAACTCACCACGAGTGTCGTCTCCTCATAGGACCCAAGAAACAGGTTGTTTCCCTTGAACGAAGTCGTTGGGAGGAGTCCATCTGGATATCGGACAAAGATGTGTACGCAGCCTTTTTTCACGGCCCTGCCTTCATGCTTCTCAATCACCTGCTTCTGGAAGGAAACGGCCGGGGCATTCGATTCACCTACCGAGACACAGATCAGCGGCCGTCCATGTTCAGCCCTGTTCCTTCTGGAATAGAGGCTATATTCCAGGCGGGAGCCGGGCTCGCGCTTGAAACCCGCCGGGTGACGGCCCTTCCCACGGGTGTCGAACAGGTGGTTGTGCACTCCAATGACCTGCCTTACGAAGGCGAACTTGAAACTGTTCGCGTTACGAAGGACGGTCCGGATTCCCGGCTGGTCTTTACTTTTAACGCCATATTACGAGGACGAGACGGCAATGCCCTGGTGGAACTCAAAGGAGTGGAGATGATGGAACTGACGGCCAGCCCGGGTTTTCCGGGGAAGATCTTCGAACAGACGGTCGCAGTTGCGCATGTGATAAAGGAAATGGAAAAAGCCCCTGATGAGTATCTGAATAGTATCCTGGGCCAAGAGGAGTCCAAAGAGCACACCCGAAAGATGACGCCTAAAAGGGCCGCGGAATGGCTGGCCGGACGAATCGCCGTCAAAAAAGGCGTTCAACGGTTCCTGGCCGCTGTCAATGAACCGGCAGTTCAGCACAAGGGCATTCGAGTGATTCAGGACGATCAGGGCAAACCCCGCGTGGAACTCGTGGGACGGCCGGGCCTTAGCCTGGCCGACGTGTCCATTTCTCACTCAAACGGCCTGGCGATGGCCGCCGCGGCGGTCCCGGGTGAGTTCGCCGGTTTGGGCATAGATGTAGAAAAAGTCGAAGTCAGGAGCGACGCGTGGGTGAAAGACTATTTTGCCGATGAAGAGATCCGTTCAGCAGGCGATGCAGAAACCCGGTGGGTGAAATTTACCAAGATGTGGAGTTTGAAGGAAGCGGCACTCAAGGCAATAGGGACGGGGTTGCGCTTCGATTTGAAAGACATCTGCATCACGTCTCTCGATGATACGGGAAAAGCTGGGCTGGAGTTCCGCAATGAAGCAGGCAGATATTTGGAAGGTCTGGCCTCACCGGAACTGGATGCCCGGGTTCAGGAACAAGACGGCCTTGTGATGGCGAGAGTCCTCATCAGAAACAAGTAGTTGTACTCAAGCGTCTGTCTGTAACGCAAGAAGCTGGCAGACGCGCTCCTACCGACGTACGGGCAGCTCACACGGCTGCTCGTACGACACAATCCTGCCGGATGCATTTTCCAATATGATCTCCAACCGTTGTCGGCTATAGTGATTCTGTTCGCGGCGGAGGAACTACGTTTTTTCGGGGTAGGGGTATTATAGGGATTCTCAAAAATAGTGTCGGTTTGGATTACACGAAAAGATTCGAAGACTGTCATTGCGAGGGCGAAGCCCAAAGCAATCTCCAATTAACCAAAACCGAGATTGCTTCGTCGTTCCACTCCTCGCAATGACATGATTGGCTGGTTGGAAATGTGGGAGAAAGTCGTGAACTAATCCGACAGAATTCTGGAGAACTGCTATAATACTCAC
Organism: Desulfomonilaceae bacterium; assembly: GCA_035319325.1. Taxonomy (GTDB): domain Bacteria; phylum Desulfobacterota; class Desulfomonilia; order Desulfomonilales; family Desulfomonilaceae; genus DATHCX01. The sequence continues at coordinate 21,735 of DATHCX010000252.1, read as the reverse complement.
CGAATAGTGGGAAGAATCGCTGCCATATCCTGATCCACGGCCATTCAAGGGAGCATTGCCGTGCGCTGGGGTATTCTCGTAAATCTCGCGGCCATCCTCCTGGTCAGCGGTATACTGCTGTTCGTGGTGTTCGTCGCGTCTTTGGAACGAGCTGCCGTTGACGTAAAGATGCAGCAGGCGAACATGATAGCTGACCTTGTCCAGAATCAGGTACTTGCCTCTGATTCACCGGAGAGCATGTGGGACATGCTGCGGACCATTTGCAAGCGTCGCTCCGGTATTCGCCTCGCTCTGTATGACTCCGGTGGAAAGGTTCTTGGCGGATGCACCCTTCCGAGTGTGCGGGATGGGCAGTTCAGCCTGGAGCCCGGTCGCAGGATCCGACTCGAAGGAGACAAATGGTCGCGCTTGTTCCAAGGGATGTCCCTCGTGATAGACGCCACCGGGCCTTTTCAGCATGACATTCACTATTTCAGGGCTACCCTGGAAATACCGGCCTCAGTCTTTGGTCCGGCGTGGAAGTTTTTCGGAGCGTACCTGGTGCTCACTCAATCCGCACTATTCTTTCTCGGTTATATCCTATTTCATCGGACAGTGATTGGACCCATCAGCGACGTGGCGCGTCTTGCGGGAAAGGCTGCGGGAATGGCTGATCCGGACTTTGTCCGCAACATGGACTTGAAAGGAGATATTCAGCATATATCCGCGACCTTGAGGGGGATGATCGCCAAAAATGTGGACGATCGCGAGAAAATGGAAGCGCTCATAGAGCAACTCCAGGACTCGAACAGGGACCTCGAAGCCGCTCAACAGGGCCTTATTCGATCCGAGAAACTAGCGGGAGTGGGTCGTCTCGCGGCGGGCGTGGCTCACGAAATAGGCAATCCCTTACAAATTCTTATGGGATATTTGGAGCTTTTGCAACGTGCGCCGGGCAGTGATCCGAATGCCGAAATTCTCACCAGGATGGACCTGGAGACAAAACGGATCCATACAGTTTTGCAAAAGTTGCTGGATTTTGCTCGTCCCATCAAGAAGCACATAGCGATATGCGATCTGAACGTTCTGGTAAAAGACTGCGCCGATCTGCTCACGGGAAGGAAAGGTTTCCGCAACTGCGAGTTTGAATATGTGCTGGACTCGGCAATGCCTCCCGTGGAAACCGAACCGGAAAAGATCAGGCAGATCGTTGTAAATCTGCTGTTTAACGCAGCGGACGCAATTCCGGAGACGGGAGGAAGAATTACGATCCAGACCCGCAAGACTGATGAAAATTTGGAAATTGAAATCCGAGATACGGGAATCGGGATTCTGGACACCGATCTGGAGAAGATATTTGATCCGTTCTTTACTACAAAAGAACCGGGGAAAGGTACCGGCCTGGGTCTTGCCGTATGCCTGGGGCTGGTAGAATCCTTGGGGGGCACGATAAGGGTTGAATCCGCACCGGGGAAAGGCACAGGCGTCACGGTGACCATGAAGGGCTTGAACAAATCTTGCGCCTGATGCGAATGCGCTTTCAAAAAGGTGAAATCGGGGAGGCACTTCTTGTAAACAGGGTCCCCCCAATCTTACTTTTTTGAAAGCGCATTGGCATCAGCAGATAATTGACGGTGAATCGGCATGTCTTGCCGATGATTGGGGATCGGCTCAAGAATGAATCACGTATTATTGTGGGTGGCTTTCAACGTCTTCGTGCTTGTCGTGCTCGCCCTTGATCTGGGGATTTTTCACAGGAATGCCCGCCCGATCCATATGAAAGAAGCGCTTGTGTGGAGCGTCATATGGACCGCAGCCGCGTTCGTCTTCAATGGGCTCATATACTGGTGGTGGGATTCGGAAGCCGCGGTCGCGTTCCTCACGGGTTACGTCATAGAACGATTCCTCAGCATGGACAATCTCTTTGTCTTTGTCCTCATCTTCTCGTATTTCAACATTCCTGCCAAGTACCAGCACAAAATACTTTTCTGGGGGATTTTGGGAGCGCTCATCATGAGAGCGGCTTTCATCTTCGCCGGAATAGCCCTGGTGGAGGCATTTCACTGGATCATGTACGTCTTCGGCGCATTTCTGATTCTTGCCGGCATACACACCGGCCTGGCAAAAAAGGAAATTCACCCGGAGAAGAACCCGGTTCTCAAGCTGCTGAGAAGATTCGTCACGTGCTCGGACGAAGACGGCTCCGGCAAGTTTTTTCTGAAGAGAAACGGGCGGGTTTGCGCTACGACCATGTTTATCGCGCTGGTTTTCGTTGAGGTGACGGATCTTGTCTTTGCACTTGATTCCATTCCGGCAATTCTGGCGATTACCCGCGATCCATTCATCGTGTACACGTCCAACGTATTCGCAATACTCGGGCTGAGGGCGTTATATTTCGCCCTGGCAGCAATGATGCGGCTGTTTCATTATCTGCACTACGGTTTGGCTGCGGTCCTGATCTTCATTGGTGTAAAAATGCTCGCTTCGGATCTGTACAAAATTTCAGTTGAAATCGCGCTACTTGTCGTGACGGTAATCCTGGGGGGCTCCGTGATATGCTCAGCACTGTTTCCCCCCCAAACCGATTCGCAACCAAAAAGGGAAGAATCAGGGAAAAACTCTTCCTAATGCCTGAAGGCATTCAATGAAGCGCAATTGGGGACCTTCTTTGTCGTATTCAGCAAGATCCCGGCAAACCCTCCGACCTCTCTGCAAGTACCACCGACCTGTGCCGGAATGCTGGCTGGCGGTCCATGCATTGCATCATTTACGAGGAGCCGGCCCGGGCCACGAAGGAAGGCACGGCGGAGGACACTGTGGAGGGGGCGGGCCATACGTCAGATAATGTGCCGGGATCCTCTCACAAAATACGGGAGCTGTGCAGAGAAAATACCAGATACCCTGATCCTTGAACCCCATCAGGGTAGGGTCGAGCGGAGGAAAGTTGGGCCTTACGGCATTTCCTGCAAAAATCGGAAGAGATGCCATGGTCAGGAGTGTGACAATCCAGAAGCCCACGAAGTATTTTTTCATAAACAGGCCTCAATTTAGGACATTATTTTTATGGAATAATATCAAAAATGCATCAATTTTACAAGCAAATGGTCATTAGCCTGGATAATTATTATGAAAGTATGATGGTCATACTGGAGTTCGCTTGAAGCAGCTGTTCATCTCTGACTCAAAGGCGGCCGTGATGCCGATTCGCATTTGAGGCAGTATGAACGCGTAATCATTCAGTTTCGCGAGAAAACCATCGGTTCCGTGTCATTGCGAGGAGTAAGAGGAAATACAGGTTCCGACGAGTGTTAAAAGTTGTCGAGGTGAGGTTCGGGGAGGAACTTCTTTCAAGAAGTGCCTCCTCGATTTCACGTATGTGAAAACGCATTCCTATGAAATCAGAAGAGGAGAGCTGCGTCGATGAAAAATCCCATGCGGTTTACGTCCAGGGTGTCGCGCTCCCGTTTGAATTTGGTGTGCCAGAATCGGTATCCCCCTGAAACGGTCCATGTCCAGAGTTTGTTAATGGGCACATCCACCCCGCCCGCAACTTCCCATTCCCAGTTCTCCCTGTCCGCGTAGTTCCACCAGTTGACGCGGCTGGAGATGTTGGGGCGCAGAGCAATATCGTCCAAGATCGGATAAAATGTGCCGTGTAGACCCAGTAACGGGGTGGTGAGCGTCTGGTTGTCGTGATAGGTGTACACGTTGCCGCCCACAGGTATATTCTGTATATCGGTATCAAACTCGGTCACGCTGACATCCGCATTTGCACCGAAGAGCAGCTGCGGAGACATAAAGAAGTCTAGATCGTATCCTGCCCGAAAATTTCGTATTTTGAAGAACGAATCGTTTCTTGCCTCATACGAGGTGAGAGGCTCCGCGCGAAATCGAAACACATGGATATTCCAAAATCTGGCGCTTCCGAAAAACTCCCAGACAAGCTTGTCTTTCGGGATGCCCACGTTGTCGACGAGATCCACCTTGGTGCGATCGGGCTGAAGGAGATCTCCTTGAAGGGTGGTAAACCACATTCTGGCGCCGCCGTTCATGCGGACGTACGTGGGGACCTCCCAGGCATGTACGTTGGCCAGGAGCAGAAAGCACAGGATGGTGAGCCAGGCGGTTACAAATACTTTTTTCATTGTCAATCCCTCAGAAAGCCTGTTGCTTAATCTCCTTTAAGAAATCGTTGCAACCAATATATCTTTCAGAGGAAATTGTCAAGCATATTTGATCGAAACCCCGCAATCCGTCCTCCATACTCGGTAGCGTGTCCTGGAGAACAGGGGGGCAAGAAGAAGTGGAAAATGTGGAGGGTGCAGTCCGAATCTTTGAAATAACGGCCGGATGGGTATGTGTCAACCCGTAAGAACGCTATTTTCGATTTGTTCCAGCTCAGTGTGCAGCTGTTCCCAGCGGGACTCCAATTCTCGGATTTCTTTGGTCAACACCGGATTTTCTTCCAACAGGGGCATAATAATCTCTCTCTTGCTGTAATTATCCGGATCTGCCATGAGGCCCTCGATTTCTCTTTTTCGCGCTTCTTTGGCCTCGAGTTGTTTTTCGATCTCTTGAATTTCTTCTCGTACGGGGGCCTGCCGCTTGAACAGAGCGATGCGGTTCTGCGCTTCCCGTCGTTTTCGATCTTTTCGAGATTCTTTTCGCAAATCCGAAACGATTTCCGGTTCCACGAGAACCGGACTGTCGGGAGCCTCTTCCGCCTCGGTTTGGGCCATGAGGTTTTTCTTGTACTGGTAATCGTCGTAATCCCCCAGATAGTATTCCTGAGAGCCTTTCTCGATTTCCAGGATACCCGTGCAGATGTTGTTCATGAGTCTGCGGTCGTGGGTGATGAGCACGAGTGTACCGTCGAACTTTTTCAACCCTTCTTCCAGCACTTCACATGACGGTATGTCAAGATGATTGGTGGGTTCGTCCATGAGCAGCAAATTGGGCGGTGCCAGCAATATCTTGGTGAGGGCGAGCCTACTCTTCTCCCCTCCTGACAGCACTTTCACCTTCTTGAACACGTCGTCTCCCGAGAAGAGAAAAGCGCCGAGCAGGCTCCGCACATCCTGTTCCTGCAAGTTGGCTGAAACGGAATACGCTTCCTCCAGGACCGTTCTATCAGAATTCAGGGTTTCGTACTGGTGCTGCGCGAAATATCCCGGTTTTACGAGATGACCGTATTTCAGGTTACCACCCTCGTACGGGATCACGCCGGCCATGATTTTCATAAGCGTTGACTTGCCTGCGCCATTGGGCCCCACCAAACCTATGCGGTCTCCTCGATCCACATTGAAGCTGAAGCTGTCGTACACCGTGAGATTGCCGAACCGTTTCACGAGGTCGCTTATTTCCAGCACGCGGCGGCCGGACGGAGGAGGTTGAGGAAAAGTGAATTTCAGGGTTTTTTGTGGCGGAGGCGGATCGACGCGATCAAGTTTTTCCAGCATTTTAATTCGGCTCTGCGCGCGGCTTGCAGTTCTGGCTTTGACGCGATTCTGATTGATGAACTTCTGTATCCGCTTGATCTTTTCCTGCTGGTTCTTGTAGGACGCCAGAAGCACGTCCTCCTGCATCTGTTTTGTTCGCTCGTACTCATCGTAATTGCCGGTGAATATGGATACCTTGCCGCGGTTGACCTCGACGATTCGCGTGACAAGTCGATTCAGGAAGTCCCGGTCGTGCGAAATGAGCACCAGCGCACCTTTGAAGCCCGAGAGATATTCCTCCACCCACAGCAGGCTTTCGAGATCGAGATGGTTTGTGGGTTCATCCAATAAGAGCACATCGGGCTCGGCGAGCAAGATTTTCGCAAGAGCCACCCTCATGCGCCAACCGCCGGAGAACTCGCTCCATTGGCGTTGACTGTCCTCCGGCCGGAACCCGAGCCCCTGGAGTACCTTGAGCGCCCGTGCTTCCAGCGTGTATCCGTCATAGCGCTCGAATTCGTGAAGAAGCCGACCATGTTCTTCAACCAGCGACGCTGCGTGCTCGCTGGTTTCCGACAATCGAGCCATATCCTTTTCCGCGGCAGCGAGACTCTCCCGAATCTCCTGCAGCTCATCGGAAATGTTGACGACCTCTTGGAGTATGGAGCAATCTCTCCCTTGGACGAGTTCCTGGTGAAGCACACCCATACGTATTCTTTTTTCTATGGAGATCTCGCCGGCATCGGGCGTAAGGACGCCTTCCATCATGCCGAGGATGGTAGACTTGCCCGCTCCGTTGGGGCCTATGATGCCGACTCGATCGCCCCGGTGGATGCTGATGTTTACGTCTTGGAAAAGGGGCTTTCCATTGAAGAACTTTGCTATATTCGTAAGGAAGATCACATTCCGCTCCGTGTACAAAGTAGAGTAAAGGGGATTATACGAATTTTTCCGCGGTTTCCCAACCCTTCAGGATGGGATTTCGGCGCGTGCACGGCCTTCTTTCCGGAGTCTGGACAAGATTGTCGACTCCTTTTATAAAGGAATGCGGGCTCTTGTGAAAGCGCCCGACTGCGGATCATGAGACGGCGCACACGCGTAGCCAAGTAAACCGATATGCATAAACAACTCGTTAGAAAAATAACGCGCCTGGTTGGAAAAGCCATAGGCGATTTTCGTCTTATTGAAGATGGAGACCGGGTACTCGTCGCGTTATCCGGCGGCAAAGATTCCTGGTCGCTCCTGTATACCCTGAGGGAGCTCCAGCGCAAGGCGCCGGTCCGATTCGCACTGGGGGCGGTGACCATCCATCCCGGCCCACAAGCCTTTGATTGTTCTGCAGTCCAGGAAAGGCTTTCTCAAGACGGGATCGTACATGCGCTTGTTCCGGGCAATATCGTCAACGTGGTGAACGAAAACCTGGAACACGGCACGAATCCGTGCTCGTTTTGCTCTCGATTGCGCCGCGGCATGCTGTACACATACGCGTCCGCTGAAGGATGGAACAAGATAGCTCTCGGGCACCACCTGGACGATTTCGTGGAAACACTTCTCCTGAACCTGTTTTTCAACGGGTCCATCAAGGGAATGAGCCCTCACCTTTCTGCGGATGACGGCAAGAACCGGGTGATCAGGCCGCTGGTGTACGTGCGGGAACACATGACGCGGGAGTACGCCCTGGAGGCCGGTGTGCCGATAATCGGCTGTTCGTGCCATTATGCGGGAATGGGGGGAAGCCGGCGCCAATGGATGAAAGAATTGCTGAACAGAATCGAAAAGGACGTGCCGGACGTGCGTTCGACTGTGTTGTCCTCCATGGGAAGAGTGCATCCCCGGCATTTATTGACGAAAACATGAAAATTGAGAGGGTCACTCGTGTAGCCACTCAGTTACGGGTGGGAAAAGGTTGTCATTGCGAGCGCAGCGAAGCAATCTTCGCCTTTGAGTATCGAGATTGCTTCTTCGTTTCACTCCTCGCAATGACAGAGGTTAGGCACTTACCCCGAGGAACTGAATGATTACTCACTCGTTGAATTACCTCTTTATCGCAGAGGAGAAAAGGTGTAAATTAGTAGGATTGCCTAAGGGCCGTGTCACGGAACGGCACCCAAAGAGCTCGGGCAACAAGATCGGGAAAGAAGATGTTTACTGGTATTGCAGAGGCGCGGGGAGAAATTAGAGCCATAGACCCCCGCAACGGATTCACCAGAATTCGAATCGGTTCCGGTCTCGATTTGTCCGATGTGAAAGCAGGGGATTCCATATCCGTTGACGGCGCCTGCCTGACCGCTACGGAAGTCAATCTTTTGCGTAAAGAATTCTGCGCTGACGTATCACCGGAAACACTGCGGGTGACGACTCTGGGAGATTTGAAGATCGGTGCGGAAGTAAATCTGGAAAAGGCCATGCGTATGGATTCGCGACTTGGCGGCCATCTCGTGCTGGGTCATGTTGACTGCGTCGGCAGAATTACGGAAAAAAGGGCCGCTGGCCAGGGTTATCTTTTGGGATTCCTCGTTGACTCAGGGCGTTATTTGATAGAAAAAGGCAGCGTGGCGGTCGACGGGGTCAGTCTGACCGTCAACCGAGTTCAGGATCGAAGTTTTTGGGTGATGATCATCCCTCACACCGCGCTCATGACTGGGTTGACCCAAAAAAAGGCAAATGATAAGGTGAATGTAGAGTTCGACCTTATCGGAAAATACGTCGAAAAATTGCTGTCGTCCCGGAGCAAAGGTTCCGCTTTGGACGAAGAAACTCTCAAGGAACACGGGTTTATGTGAAGGAGGATGCCTGAAAATGGGCGTGCTGGTTGATATTGAAGAAGCTGTTGAAGAAATAAGACAAGGTCGAATGGTAATACTTGTTGACGACGAAGACCGGGAAAATGAAGGCGACTTGACCATGGCCGCCGAAAAAGTCACTCCTGAGGCCGTCAATTTTATGACCAAGTATGGCAGGGGGTTGCTCTGCCTTTCCATGTTGCCTGACAAGATTGAAGCCCTGGAACTTCCCATGATGGTCAGCAACAACAAGTCTCGCTACGGTACCGCTTTCACGGTATCCATCGAGGCTGCAAAAGGCGTGACTACCGGCATCTCGGTACATGACAGGGCGGTGACCATTCTTACTGCGGTTGACAAGGACGCTAACTCCAAGGACCTGGTGTCCCCGGGTCACGTGTTTCCCCTCAGGGCCAGGGGCGGCGGAGTGCTGGTTCGGGCGGGGCAGACGGAAGGAAGCGTAGATCTTGCGAGACTTGCGGGATTTACCCCGGCCGGCGTCATTTGCGAAGTGATGAACGATGACGGAACCATGGCAAGACTTCCGGACCTCATAACGATGGCCGAAAAGCACGGCCTGAAGATTTGCACCATAAAGGATCTCATTCAACACCGCATGCGCAACGAGCGGCTGGTTCGGCGGGGCGCAGAAACCACGCTTCCCACGGATTTCGGCGGCGATTTCAGGCTGATTGTGTATGAAAACGATGTGGACAAACTCAACCACGTCGCATTGGTCATGGGAGAGATCGATTCCGAAGAGCCGCTTCTCGTTCGGGTGCACTCCGAGTGTCTGACTGGAGACGTGTTCGGCTCGAGGCGTTGTGACTGCGGGCCTCAGCTCGAAAGGGCCATGCACATGGTGAGCGAGGCAGGCAAGGGTGTGATTTTGTACATGCAGCAAGAAGGTCGAGGCATCGGTCTGCTCAACAAGATCAAGGCATATGCCCTTCAGGATCAAGGATGTGATACCGTTGAAGCCAATTTGAGGCTTGGCTTCAAACCCGATTTGAGAGATTACGGTATCGGGGCACAAATGCTTGCAGATCTGGGCGTGAAAAAAATGAAGCTGATGACCAACAATCCCACCAAAATTGTGGGCCTTGAGGGATACGGTCTGGAAGTAGTGGAACAGGTTCCCATCGTCATCGAGCCATGTTCGACTAATTTCCGGTACTTAAAGACCAAGAAGGACAAGATGGGGCATCTGTACGATCTGAAGAGTGCCTTATAGGCTGTTCCTATTCGAGAAGGCGCATGTTACGGAGGTTGCATGACCAAAACCATTGAGGGCGCTCTGGACGCCCGGGGGCTCAAATCAGCTCTTGTGGCGAGCCGCTTCAATGACTTCATTGTGTCGAGACTGATATCGGGAGCGATCGATGCACTGGTGCGTCACGGCGCTTCAGCGGATGAAATAACTATCGTGAGGGTGCCGGGAGCATTTGAAATCCCGCAAATGGTATCCGCAACGGTTCATTCCGGAAAATACGACCTGGTGGTGGCATTGGGCGCAGTTATTAGGGGTTCCACGCCTCATTTTGATTATATTGCATCGGAAGTGGCAAAAGGAGTTGCCCAAATTTCTCTGCAATCTCCCATTGCGGTGAGCTTCGGAGTCCTCACGACCGATACCATTGAACAGGCAATAGAGCGGGCCGGGTCGAAGGCTGGAAACAAAGGGGCGGAAGCCGCTGTTTCAGCGATCGAAATGGCCAATCTTCTCAAACAAATGTGAGCCCAGGATTTGGGCCTTGACCATCAGTACGATGGTATAGAATTTCTCAGTGCCTTCCAGACGCAAGACTCGTGAATTCGTACTTCAGGTATTATTCGCTGCGGATGCTCGCAATGAGGATCCGCTCGATGTTCTGGATTTTTTGGAAAAACATTTCGAGTCCGACCAGGAGGACGGCCTTCAACTGGGCCGGGTCGTGAAAGATTTTGCTAGAGCTCTGGTGGAAGCCGTTTCACGAGACAAAGAAGTGATCGATAAGCTTATTACCCGACTCAGTCACAACTGGAAGCTGTATCGCATCAACCGGGTGGACAGGAATATTCTGCGCATGGCCATAGCAGAGATGATAGCCTACCCCGAAACTCCGGGTCGGGTCGTCCTCAACGAGGCAATTGAAATCGGGAAAAAATACGGAGCGGAAAATTCCTCAGCCTTTATAAACGGGATTCTTGACCGCATCCACGTGCTGGAACCTCGTCCCCATTCTGCCCAACAACTGCAGGAAATTCTCACAACACTTGACCAACCGGACACAACAGGTTAAAATTATAAATAATAAGGACGTCCAGGGTCGAGGCGGTCGATGACATCCTGCAAGACCAAGATTCGCTCATATGCGATCAGCACTCCTTTTCTTTCCATCCTGACAGCTCTGGGTATCCCAGTGATACTCACGTGCATCATGGGACTTCCGCCTGCGTGGTCGGCTCCTCCTGTGCGGCCGGAGACCAACTCGCAGCAGGACGAAGGTGCGATGGTCGCCCCCGGCAAGATAGGAGATTCCGGATACGTGGTCCCCACTCCGGAAATCAACATGAAAAATATTCTCGGAGGCCAGCCTTCCGCCCCCGCCACACCCGCGGCTCCGGTAAAAGAACCGGCCAAGGAAACCCAGCCGAAATCGCCTGTAGTCAGGACTCCTGCATTGCCTGAGGAGCAATCGCCCGGTGCACCCGAGGTGAGAAAAAGTCCGCCGGCCGGAGAAGTGCAGGAAAAAACCGTAGAAACGGACCAGATCATGAGTTTGCCGTTCGACCCGGCAAACCGTCCCGGCGCGGAAATTCGGAAGACGGAACCTCCAGTGCAAACGCGGCCGAAAGAAAAAGTGGAAAATCCGTTGGCGTCACCGCCGATCGCGCCTGAGGAAAGTATCGAGGCGAAACTGCCCAAGAAAATGGTGCTCAACCGAAAACTGACGCCCACCGTTCCCGGTTTGCTTGAAGTTCAACCCAGGAAGGGAATCCCCGCGACCACCCCTCTAGAACGGACGGTGATGGATATAAGCGGTGTTTCCCTCGAACGTCTCCCTTTGTCGGCCCGAAAAAGCCCGGATGTATTGCCCCCGGACGCTCCGCAGACCGTTGCCGACGCCACTCCGCCGGAACCCCCTGCACCGGAACTGAAGCGGGAACCGGTTGCCCCCGAACCCCAGAAGACGGAAGAGATCCCGGAACAGCCGAAGCGGGAACCTGCTCGTGAGAGTGTGGTGGAACCCGAACCCGAAAAGCCGGCACCCGAAGACGTTCCAGCCGCCCACGAAACACCGTTGGCCATTCCCGCGAAAATAGCGTCACCTTTGGAAGCCGGCGCGCTTCAGAGCCGCGATGTACGCGACTACCTGACACAAACAGCGCCTATACTTGAAGAACTCTCGCTGCTCATGACCAGAGCGCCTTCCCTGGCGGTTGCGGACTTCGATCCGTCAGATCCCAACGCTGTGATTTTCCCCAAGGAAATTTATGTAAAAATAGACGCCATGAAACGGGAACTACAGATTCTCGATGCGAAAGCATTTGCCATTATTCCGCCGGCGCGGTACGCACTTTTTCACTCAGTGATCCGTGAATCGATCATCCAAACGTATCAGGCATGCGATGCCATGATCGGGTACTTTAACGAAAGAAATGACGAGAACCTCCAAAAGATACACAGCCACCTCATCAAAGCAAGAGAACTGGTGCAAAAAACGCGGCTCGCTCAAGGTTGATACGAATGCGCGCAACCGGGGGAACAGCGGGCAAGATGTTCCTCCCCGACCCAGACCTCAAGAAAGTTTATACGGATTCGCTTTTTTACAGGTAACTCGATTCTGGGCACAGGCTGGGGGCACTCCTTCGCTGCTCACGACGCAGAGCCGTCTCATCACTTCGCTCAGGAGAACCCCCAGCCCTGCAATCTCATAAATCTTGTTGCGAATGCGTATTGACTCTCGCCGGATGTGTCTGGAAAGGGGCTTGAAGGATTCTACGGGGATTCTCAAAAGTACCGTCGATCTCGATTGCGCGAAGAGTTGAAAGAGTGTCATTGCGACGGCGAAGCCCAAAGCAATCTGGTCCGCTAAAGCGAGATTGCTTCGTCACTACGCTCCTCGCAATGACCTGCTTCAACATTGTACATGCAGGGGAAGGCTTATCAATCAGACAATACTTTCGAGAATTCCTATATTCAACGAAAGCCCCGAACCCCATTTTTGTGAATCCGCATGATCTGCAATGCTTCTAACCTTCTCGCAGGGCGTCCACTATTTTGAGGCGTGCGGCTCGCCAGGCAGGGAAGAATCCACCCGTAAGGCCCATGGTGAGCGAAAAAGCAACGGAATATCCGGCAATGGCGGGGGTCAGGGTGAAGCCGAAGGCCAACTCGGAAAACGTCTGCCAGTTCACCGTGGATATCGTGAGGAATTGCAGCAAGGAACCCGTACATACCCCCACCAGACCACCAATCAAACCCAAGAGCAAAGACTCGACCAGAAATGCTGCAAGTATGTTCCAAGTTTTGAAACCCAGGGCTCGCATAGTGCCTATTTCTCGGGTGCGATTCGCTACCGCGGAGTACATGGTGACCATGGCTCCCAGTATCGCTCCCATGCTAAAGAAAGCAGTCATGGCAACCCCCAGGATGCGGATGAATTTCGCCATGATCTCGGACTGCCCCTTGTAGAATGCGATCTCCCGTTTCACCTGAACGGTGAGCCGCGGGTCTTTTTCCAGGCCGTCCTTCAATTCTTCAAAGGCCTGCTCACCGGGAACTCGAAGAACAATCGAAGAAAAGGCGGTCCTGCGAAACGCTGCCATGAGCTGCTCCGCGTCCGCCCAGAGTTCCGAATCGAATGCGGTCCTCTCCGCATCGAAAATGCCCACGACTTTCCAGTCTGTGAGCGCGAAACGAAGGGTCCCGCCGAGCCCTGCTCCTTTGATTTTTTCGGCTATGTTTTTTCCGGCGATTACCTCCAGGCAGCCCTTTCGAAGATTACGTCCTGCGATGAGCTTCACCTGTCGCCTCAGGTCCATGGATTGAGCGTTCACCCCTCGCACCACTACGTTTGTGGGCTTGCCGGTGGCTTCTTTCGGGAGCGTGACCAGAACCAGGGATTCTTTAGCGGCGATGGGCTCTCCCGTTGCATTCTGGGCCACCTCCTGGCGGACCTCGATGATCGCGGCTGCATTTCGTTCGATTATGCTCGATACCTCGGTTGCGGCAGACCCTCTGAGCACTATGGCATTTTCCGGAGACCCCGTATCTACAAGCGTTTGTTCCAGTCCTTGAGCGAGCATGAGTACCGCAGCGAAAACAAACGTCACCAGGGCCATGCCCCCGGCAGTGAAGATGGTGGTAAGTTTCCTGGTCCACAGGTTTCGGAAGCTGTAACTAAATGGTATCGCCATGAATACGCTGTCTTGCGCCGCCGATGTTTTCTCGAGCTACGAGCAAGCGTCTTCCGCGGAACACGTTTGGAGATCGACCCCGAATACCGCAGAAAACGAGCCCGCGACCGCGTGCCGGACCGATGCCATACTTGCTGTCGTCGGGGTGACCTGATTGAGACTCACCATGTGTACTGAAGGCATGCCGCACGAAACTACCAATTCAGCCGGATCGAGCTCCAGGTCCACATTAAGGCTGAAACCGTGATACGTGACCCGTTTCCTGATCCGAACCCCGATTGACGCTATCTTGTCGTTGATGCCCGTCCATATACCTACCTTTCCGTGCTGGCGGAATCCCTGGATTCCGAAACTCCGGAGCGTTCCCAGGATAGTCTCTTCCAAGGCACGGACGTATTCACGCACCGAAACACCCAGTCGCCTGAGATCCATAATGGGGTATGCGACGAGTTGCCCGGGCCCATGGTAGGTCGCTTCTCCACCTCTGTCCACGGAGTGCAAAGCGATGCCACGCTCCAGCAAACATTCGGCGGACGCGAGTACGTGGGCGTGTTTGCCCCTGGTGCCCAAGGTGATGGTATGAGGATGCTCCAGGAGGAGCAGCACGTCCGGACCGCTCCAGCGGATCTTTCGTTCCACGATCCTGTACTGAAGGTTCAACGTTGCAAGATATTCTACTTGCTGAAGTTCTACCAAGAGCATGACGAGCTCATTCAGCCCGAGCCGCGTTCCGGATGGTTCCGGATCGGAAAAACCCCGTGAATTAGCCGCTTACCCGGTAATCATTCAGTTACTCGGGGGAACTACCTAGCCTCTGTCATTGCGAGGAGTGAAACGATGAAGCAATCTCGATACTCAAAGACGGAGATTGCTTCGCTGCGCTCTCAATGACAGCCTTTTCCCACCCGTAACTGAATAAACGCTTACCCGGGAAATTCAGCTGGGTTTTCCGATCCGCATAATGCAAGGCAATCATGTTTTTTCTACGATAAGGGCCGCACCCATTCCGCCGCCGACGCACAGAGTGGCCAGCCCCCTTTTCACGTTGTCTCGTTTCTTCATTTCGTGAAGCAAAGTGGTGAGAATGCGGGCGCCGGACGCGCCGATGGGATGGCCCAGTGCTATCGCTCCGCCGTTCACGTTCACCTTCTCCATGTCAAAACCCAGATCCTTGGCCACAGTGCATGCTTGCGCTGCAAATGCCTCGTTGGCCTCGATGAGATCGATGTCATCCAAGGTCAGTCCTGCCTTTTCAAGGGCTTTCCTCGTCGCGGGAATGGGGCCGATTCCCATGATCTGCGGATCGACGCCAGCAGCGGCATACCCGAGCACTTTTACCATTGGTTTAAGCCCCAGTTCCTTGGCCTTTTCCGCAGACATGACGAGAATAGCGGCCGCTCCGTCATTGATTCCGGACGCATTACCCGCTGTCACGGTTCCGTCTTTCTTGAATGCGGGCTTGAGCTTCGTCACACTTTCCAGAGTGCTGCCGAAACGTGGATGCTCGTCAGTATCGAAAATCTTCGGATCGCCCTTCCGCTGAGGAATGACGACGGGTACGATTTCGTCTTTGAAACGGCCCTCCTTTATCGCTTTTTCCGCCCGTTGCTGGCTGATGACTCCGAATGTATCCTGGGTCTCCCGGGAGCAGCCGAACTGTTCCGCGACGTTTTCTGCGGTAACTCCCATATGGTAGTTGTTGAAAATATCCCAGAGCCCATCATGAATCATGAGATCGGTAAGTGTGTCATTGTTCATGCGTGCTCCCCAACGAACCTTACTCAAGGCATAAGGAGCCGCTGACATGTTTTCCGTTCCGCCTGCTATAATGACGTCTGCATCTCCGGCTTTTATGATGGAGGCCGCCAGGGATACGGTCCTCAGACCGGACGCACAAACCTTGTTAAGTGTCATCGCGGGAACGCCCGTGGGAAGTCCGGACTTTACCGATACTTGCCGGGCGACGTTCTGGCCCTGTCCGCCCTGAAGCACGCAGCCAAAGATCAGTTCGTCCACCTGTGCGGGATCGATTCCCGTCCGCTTTATCAGTTCCTTGACTGCTATGACCCCAAGCTCCACTGCGGGGACATTGGTGAGCGCACCGCCGAAGGAGCCTACAGGCGTCCGAACGGCATCGACTATAACCACTTCCTTCATGAATCAACCTCCTCGTATTTTCTGCGCGTTTCGCGATAATATATCGGAGCTCGGTCCGATCCTAAGTGAACGTCGGTCGTGAAACTCGTTTCGAATGTTTTTTCAGACCGCTTGCCGTCGCAGAGACAAATTAAATATCGCGCCGACGTGCGATTCTACCAGACAAGACGATTTTGAAACAGGTTCTACTGAATGAGATTTTCCGGAACGGGAATTTTTCTTTCCTGGTAGTACCGGATGGCTCCCTCGTGAAGAGGGATGCTCAAACCGTCCAGCGCTTTCTCCAGAATCAGGCTCCGGCACGCCGGATGGACCTTCGCCATATAATCCAGATTCTCATACAGAGTCTTCATCAGGACGTAAACCACTTCTTCGTCAAGAGATGCGGTGACCGCGAGGACGTTCATCTGTCCCACGGTATGCACCGGTTTATCCTGTCCCGTGTACGTCCCAGTCGGTATCGTCCTGCGGAACAGGTGCTTTCCGAATTCCTGATGTGCAGACTCCATTTGCGCATCAGTAATGTCCAGTAATGCCAGCGGGGGTTTACCGTCGGAAAACAGATTTGCGACCAGGGGAATCGGTATCCCTCCTATCACATCGATTCCGTGAACCAGTCCTTTTCTTAGAGAATCCGCGGCCGCCATATTGCTCATGGGACGAAGTCGAACCTTCCGCTTACCGGAATTCACCGCTTTCAGCAGCATTTCGGTGAGAAGTTTATTCCCGCTGTCCGGCAATTCGGTTGCTATTGCCAAACCTTCAAGGTCCTGAAGATTGCCGGTCCTTACTTTATCTGCTCGGATCAGCACGTGAAGCATGTCGGGCCAAAGAGTGGTTATGCTCCGCAACTCCGGAAGAGCGCGGCCTCTGTACATCCCTGCTCCCTTATAGGCCAGGGAGCTGAAGAAATCCTCCACCAAAATCAAATCCGCGTCCGCTATGCGTATTGCCTCTATATTTTCCAGAGACCCTTCTGAAATTGCCGCGGAAACACGAATTCCCATTTCTCTCAGTTTCGTGGTCCACAAGGAGGCCATCCCCAGACCGACCTGATAGTAAGTGCTACCCGGCATTCCTGTGGCCACCAGCACCGAAATTTTCGCGGGTTCTTTTTGTTGAGCGCCAGCATGTATCGCAGACCCGATCAACCACAGAGACAGAACCGCACAGAATAACGACCGTGCGCTGTTTTTGGTGACCAGTCCCAGCATGAGATGTAAGACGTAAGAACCCATGTTTTGGTAGCCTTGTGCAACCGTCCTGAATATTGACTCTTTTTAGACCCGAGGGGCAGTACGCTGCTGGTCATCCAGGGGCAACAGATATTTTACCTTTGAAATGGAATACATCAATGTTTAACTTTTGGTTGCTTCCATTTTGGAAATGCGGCAAAGATTGACAGCCGAGGGAAAGCAGTGGGAGACGCTGGTATCCGAGGGGAAGCGTTCGGCGTGTGGAGGGAGGGGTAGGATATAAGTGCTCAACTAAGGAGAGCCCCTCTGCTCACGAGTGACTGCGGGGCCCTGGGAGCCGCAAGGGTCCTGGAGGCTGTGGGCATGATTGAGTCTCATGCCCGCATGAAGACCTGTATAGGGATTCTCAAAAGTAATGTCGGTCTTGGTAACGCGAAAAGATCGGAAGATTGTCATTGCGGGGGCGAAGCCCGAACCAATCTCCAACCGGCCAGAACGGACATTTTCGAATGTGGGTGAGAGTCATGAACGAATCCGACAGAACTTTCGAGAACTGCCATACTGCCATTGCGCTTTCCAATTATGAAATCGCGGAAGCGCTTCTTGTGAACGGTTGCGCCTCGATCTCACTTGTTTGAAAGCGCATTCGTATAAGTGGCTATTCGGCATGGGATGGCCGTAATACCCACCGTAACAAGATGGCCCATTATCAAGGTAATTCGATGAGTTGTTCCGAAAATGCAGTTTGCAAAACTGGGGTGCACCCGAGTTCCGGTAAGGACAAGACTCAATCAGATGCCCTGCGAATTCCGATCACGTGTTTTCTGATTGCTGTCTGGCTTTTGTTCAGTCACATACCCGTAGACCTCACTGCAAAGGAAAGCTTCGTAAATGAAAACCGGAGTAGTGCTGAATCCGCGAAAAAAATCCGTGAAATGGAGAACGCCTTACTCGAGTTTACCAACAGAGAACGTAGTCGAGCCGGTTTGCCTTCTTTCAGGCTCAGCCCTGCCCTCAGTTTTCTCGCTCGGGGGCAAAGCAAGAATATGTGTGCGAGAAAAATCCTGGAACACGAATCCGAACAGTTTCCTCAAGGCTGGAGGAAGTTTTCGGCCCGATTGAAAAAGGCCGGCCTGAGAGCGGGCGGCGAAAATGTGGCATACCGGACGTTCTCTGGGCGAACTGAAGCGTGGGCCAGGCACGTGGTCGAGGGCTGGATGAGCAGTCCCCCGCATAGAAAAAACATCCTGAATCCGAACTTTGCGTACATGGGTGCAGGAATCGAGATGTGCTCCCGCGATTTGGCCTACGCCACGCAGGTCTTTTCACCCGATCCGGGTAGACTTCCTTGAGATTCCAAGAGGTTTCGGCGTATAATGACACAATGGATCAGAACCGCGTCCTTCGAGTTCCGGTTCAGCGGCTGCGGCGAGAGGATGAAATGGAGTTTCGTACATTCAAAACAATTTTTCTAATTGCGCTCTGTGCGTGCTTGACCGCCTGTTCCGGAGTGACGCCCAAGACGACTCCGCCGATAAGCGAATCGAATATTACCGAAGAGGACGTTACGGATAATCGCTCACTTCGGTCGAACCCTGACGTACCAGGACAACAGCCCGCTTTTAGCGGTCCGCCCGCACCGCCTGTAGAGGAAAGCCCGGGCGTGGAACCGGGAAGTCGCCAGCCAAGGAGAATTTTTTGGCGCGATCAAAAGGGAACCGACAAAGGAGCCAAATTCCATGAAAATACCGGTGGAAGGGAACCATGATTTTTGAATGGTGTCCTAGTAAAAAATGTCCAGAATGCCGGTAAGTGAGGTATGAAATTTTGTTACTAACTGAAATCAAACACAGAATGAATCGATGCTGCACCATCCGTAATTAGACTGAACGTTGCTGCAAAACGGATGGAAACGGAGAATTTCATATAATGGCCAACATATTGCTCAGCGGGCAATTCTTGCTCATAGCAGTAACGAACTTCTGTTTATTTCTTGTGGTCTCTACGTGGAGTTTCCTGCCGGTAGTCATTGTGGATCTCGGTGGCAACAAACTGGATGTGGGGCTCGTAATGGGCTCCATCGGGGTCACATCGCTCGGGGCGCTGCCTTTGATCGCGCCGTTTATCGACCGCTACGGTCGCAAGATTTTCATCGTTGGCGGAGTCTTACTCATAGGTCTCACAAACGGTGGATTTCTGTTGTTTGAAAGATACTCTCCGCTCATGATTCTCGTGCGCCTTGTTCAGGGAGTCGCATTTGCCGCCTGTTTCAACGGATGCGCCACCGCGGTGGTGGATCTGGTTCCGCCTGCCAAACGTGCACAAGGTATAGGCCTTTTTGGCGTTTCCGGTTCGCTGGCTGTGTCCATCGGACCTTATCTTGGTGAGATGGTTCTGTCCCATTGGGGATACAAGGCCTATTTCGTTCTTCTCATTGCATTTGGATTCTCAGGTTTTTTGGCTTCGCTTTTTATGCGGGAACCCGACCGTAAGGAGAGCGGCAAAGCCATCCACGGTTTCTTTCTCACCGCGTTCCACGACGGTTTTATCTCCATGATGGCCATGGCGGTAATTTTCGGCTCAGGATTTGCCGCTATGAACACATTTCTTCCGCTGTACGCAACTGAATTGGGATTGCAGGCGGGAATCTTTTTTGTCTGTTATGGGTGCAGCCTCATATTCGTACGCCTCGTCCTCGGGCAGGTGGCTGACCGCGTTAACAGGGACAAGCTGATCTTCGGCTGTCTCCTTGGTTTCGGACTTTTGTTGGTTGCCACGTCTCAGATCAGCTCCATGGTCCAAACCGCGTTGCTGGGGGCAGTGTTCGGAGTCGTCCAGGGCCTGTCGTATCCCTCCATGATGGCACGCATGGTAGATCGTTCGGGTGAACACAATCGCGCCATTGTTGTGGCTCTATTCACAGGTTCCTTCGGTGTAGGCATAAATCTTTCCGTCCTGGCCTGGGGATTGATCGCGGATACGAGCGGTTTGGGGTTCATGTTTCTCGCCGGCGGAATCTTCATGCTGGCAGCCGCGGCCTTCTCAGCCCTGTACTTCGCTCTGGGAAGGGACAATTCCCTCGAAAAGGCCCCTGTCCTGGAGAGCAAGAGAAGCGGTTCCTTTCAGTAGCTTGCCTGCCAACGCCTTTCGCTATTCCTGCCCATGCGCCCCACACCAAATAGCCATTGAAGACGTGATACCGTTTCGCTTTCCAAGATGTAACGTGGCGGGCATGTCTCCGTGCTGCGAACGGCACCGCCTGACCTGCGCTTCGGGGAACTGCCCGTCCTCGGCCCAGGGTACTTCCCTATTGGCGAAACGGCATGAAACTTCGTACAAGAGGTACCTGCTCTGCTCTTCCCGGTTTGTGCGAGAATCGATATGGGTTGCCCGGGGATCCGCACATGAGCAGGAAAACTGTTCAGCTGACGGGCCTTTGGAACGAATGGAGGCGATTGCACTATCTGCGCGCATCCGGCTTGCTCCGCGACCTGGGAGGGGCCCTGTCCGAGGGGGTTCCACAGCTTTTCCCGTACGACGGTTTTCAAACAAGAAGATTGGCGGGCCCCTCTGTGCAAAGTGCCGCCCAAACCTCTCCCAGAGGCGTCTGGCGTTCGCCTTGGTTTGCATTTTCGCCTCGGAAATGCGGATCGGGCGCGTCTTACACGTTGCTGAGATGGGGTTCGGGGAGCAACTTCTTATACGGATTCGCTTTTTTTATAGGTAACTCGATTCTGGGCACAGGCTGGGGGCACTCCTTCGCTGCGGACGACGCAGAGCCGTCTCATCACTTCGCTCAGGAGAGCCCCCAGCCCTGCAATCTCATAAATCTTATGGCGAATGCGTATTACGGGAAGGGTTCCCCGATTTCACGTATGGGAAAGCGCACCCGCATGCGAAGAATGCGGGCTTCGTTCAGTGGAAAATCGTGAACGGGCAACCCATCTTACGTCTTTTATGTGCCTGAAGGTATCGTGCAAGGGGGAGCTTGTCGCTGCGCGCAGGGGGAGGCGGTTATGAGATGTTCGAAACAAAAAAAGCCGGACAATGCGCCCGGCCTTTCTTGATTCAAACTTACTTACCAGCCCTTGGGGGGAGTGTAGATATTTACCGGTGTGCAAGGCACCGCCGCCATTACGTAAGCAGGCTCGCCCAAATCCACTTTGCAGCACTGCTCGCCGGGGCATGCGCCACCCTGGAACAGAGGGGTAGCCGCAATCGCCACAGCCCTGAAAGGTACGCTCAGAGCGGCGTGAATAATACCGGGAACCAAGGGGGGCTCACAAGCGGGCGCGACGGGTCCCTTCAAGCAAAGATCCTCGGGTGTAACCATACAAGCGCTGCCGCCGCAGAACACTGTGTTCGGAATGCCAGGAACTGGCCACTGGGTGACGGTGTAACTCCAGGACATCCCCACGCCTAAGGTCAGGATAGCAAGGACCCCAAGAATTACAGCGGATTTCTTAACCATACCCTCATCCTCCTTTCATTCAAGACGTTCCAGTTTTAAACCGGAAGTAACGGATATTCCTTTATGTAAAAGATGGCATTGCGTTGTATTTACCGAAAAAATGGCGCTTTGTCAAGCTTTTTTTCGTCAAACCTACCGCAGCCATGAACAGGTTATGTATTCCTGTTCCATCTCGAACTCAAAAAGGACCGGACTCACAAAGCCCAGTCCTTCTTGTTCACACAGCCATAGTCTCGACTACCGTAACGCCGGCCTACTACCAAAGTGCGCCGAACATAACGGGGGCGCTCAGCACCATAGGTACGGCC
>DATHCX010000251.1:0-5523 GCA_035319325.1 Desulfomonilaceae bacterium | reverse complement strand
AAAAGGTCACATTTCATCCTGCCCAAAAGAGACTACAATTATTTTTCAGCCTTCCCCGGTGAGTAAATCATGGTGTTCCGGCAAAATGCGAATTATTGCAATTCAGAACGCTATTCGAGAGTGCAAGACTGGAGAAGGGGTTCCTGTAGACATCTGGAAGTGCTCGAGTTTTGGAGCGTTTAGTAACCTGAAGCTGCCTTCAAGCCGATAATCTCCGAGGAAATGATGAAAATTCATTTTCATTGAAATTTTTTTTCTCACGAATGTGAAATATTAAATAAGGCCACAAAAAAATCCTATGATCGCAAAAGGAGACGTTATGGATCAGAAGCAGTCTGAGCTGTTGGAGGGAGTATTGCGTCAAATTGGTTCAAAAGATTTTCTTAAAGATATGAATGGCGTTGAAGAATGGCGAGGAGCTGATGTAATTGTAAGGAGAGATCTAAATGACAGACTAAAAAATGGCTTTCAGATAGCAACTTGGTTATAAGTCTCCAACAGTAGCCAGGGACATGGCTACTTCCGAGTCTCGACACCGATAGGTGTGTGCCGGGGGGTTTTTCACGAAAATGCCCAGGAAAAAAGATGGGGGGCGGGGGACGGAAGTTAAGAGATCTCCGGATAGAATTTTCGTGGAATCGCATTTTAGAGAAAGTCTTTGTAACCCCTCAGTTTTGCGCGGGGATATGGATAGTTGCATCCTACGGTTTTATTAGCGACGTGATTGCGGTTGGATTTGGGGAGCTAGAAGACCAGTTTGGGTATTCTACGGGTCCGGTTGGGGAAAAAGCAGATTATATGGATCTTGTTCCATGTTCAGGGCGAGCTGATCAAGCACTTTCTTGATTCGGTCGGCCGGATCTTCGCCGCGTTTTTTGAGCGTGGTAACGACGGTGGTAAGAATGCTTCGGGTCCTGGCACCACTATCAGTGATGGAGCCGAAGCTGACCTTTCTTGCAATCACTGAAGGTCGGAGATCTCGCTCCGCCAGGTTATTGTCTGCAGGTACTGCTCGATTGCGAGCCCAATGGTACAGACGGTGTTCATTTTGCCGGAAAATGTCCTGGATTCGGCGAATCCCCTGATGGAGCGCCGGTTCATTCATAGCTGCTTTGATCTCTCCTGTGAGCTGTGCCGCTCGCTTATAGAATTCGTCATCGTCAATCCGCTGGTTACGAAGCCCCCGGGCCAAGGCAAGCAATGGGGCCACCACTGCCACAAAGGTGGATACTTCCGCTTGATCGGGAAACTCTTTCTCCAAATCCTGTACATCACGCAAAAGATGGGCGTAACAGTATTGAATCTCACACGGAGCCTTGTTGTAGCCTCCGTAACGATCCACAACCAGCACGCCCGGGAGCTGGCCTTTGCCAAAGACTGCTAGTGTTGTGTTTCAGCAATGACTTTACGGTTCGGTCGTCGTGGCAGGTACTTCTAGGAAGATTCGCTCCGAGTTCAGACGTAAAGCTATTACTGCAACACTACACTAGGGGAACCTTAGACGAACGGTTCTTGCCGAATTGAAAGATGCTCAGATTCGGAGTCGCAAACAGCCACACGTAGCCGTTCTTGCCGTCAGTCCTCCACCCCGTTTCATCTGCATGCTTTACCGGTGCCTGTCGATATTCCTCGACCAGTTTTTGCGGTATCCCCTCGAACAGACGAGCACAGCGGTGAAATATTTCTGTCAGGCTTCCCGAGCCTACTCCAGTCGACTCACAGATCCGCCCCAGAGGAACGCCATAGAAGTAGTGCATGGCAATGGCATTAGCGATGAGCTGATTTCCATACAGACTCCTGGGGAGCACGCCCGGGGCTTGAGCCGTAAAGGAGCGCCCGCAACCATAACAATGCGTCTTGGGCAAACGAAACAATACCGTTTCGGGCTTGCCCGAGGGCATATCCAGAACCCTTCTCTTTGCGATACCCTTTTTCTCTAGCTCGCCTCCGCATTCAGGGCAGAGATCCATGTCAGATTGCACTTCTATAATCCGATCTGCGGATTCAGCATTATGGCTTTTTCGACCGCCACCCTCCGCACTTTCCAACCGGCCTGTACATGCTCCCCTTGGTTTCTTCTCTTTTTCTTTTGAGTTTGGCTTGATGGGTATTTTCGACGAGGGCGTAGAAGACCCGAATGCGCCATCTTCCATTTTCCGCTGCTCTCGGCACAAGGCTGCTCGAAGGCTCCTATTCTCCTCTTTGAGAGAATCGATCTCCCGTTGCTTCTCAAGGCAAAGAGGACAGTCGTTTATTGCCACCAGAGGACCCCAATGAGCGACATTCGGACCCCCTCTTCATAATTCAATTTCGACCAAAACGCGACCCAAAAAAAACATTACGACTTGATCATCAATATACCGGCCGTGACTGAGGGATCACTTTTTACAAAAGCACTTAAGAGCGCGATGAAATGTCTACCGTATCAATAAACTGAACTCGCGGAGGGGGCTGGAATGAGAGGCACCCAGCTCGGACGTCAGTGGAAGATCATCAAAATGATGGAATCCCGCAAGACGTGCGTCACCGGCATAGACTTGGCACACGAATTAGAAACGCCCCTTAGGACAGTATATCGAGACCTGGAAGCAATTCACGAGGCTGGCTTTCCAATCTATAGTGAAAAAATCGCAAAGAACTCTTATTGGAAGTTCGCCGATGGATTCAAAAAAAGCTTGCCTCTCCCGTTAACGGTGACGGAGCTGATGGCCCTCCACATGAGCCGAGATCTCCTAGTTTAAGAACCCAATGTGTCCAAGCGCTTCGGCCCGGCCGGAAAAAGCCGGGCTAAAATCGGCCGAAACTACTGAGCCAGGCGGGGCTCACCATGGCGACGTTACGGTTCGAGCAGTCTTCAGACAGGACGATTCCTGACTTGCGAGCCATATCTTGGATAGATGCACGTTGATTCCGATATCCATCGTACACATAGACGAGAAGATGGTGTGCTCTTTTCCTTATCAGTTTTAATAAGCCTTCGGCTTGAGCAGCAGCCACTTCGGTCAATCGCCCTGGCATTAAAATAACCAATTGGAATTGACGGCCGTCCGACCAGACCACACATTCATCGAAGATGTTCGACACGACGAAATTGTCTCCGTACTGAGGCATGAGAAGTCGCGCGTGAGTTATGCTGTCGCTCGCTAGATCTACTCCCCACGGAACGAGCTTCTGATTAAAATGACATATGGTCTGTACCAAAGCCCCGTTGCCGCATCCCAGATCGAGCACATTCCCAGCCGCTTGCGTGAGGGTTTCTACGGCCAGCCTTACGATGGGCTCGTGTTCCCGATGCATGTCGTGCCTTGAACTGAAGCCGTTATCCGTGTAATACCACTCCTGGTCTCGGTAGGATTTGTCTGAAAGTGGGATAAATTCACCCGGATGTTCCTCTACGCCTCTCGAAATAAGAGAGGGTTGTCTTTGGTTGTCAGAAAAGTCCAGATTGAGTCCCGTTGCTTTCACAGATTCTGCGCCCGCGTATGTCACCCGGTACCTTTCCGAAGTGGCATCAGTCACGGTCCACATGGTCCCTACCGGGGTCATGATCTCAGCAATGCCGTTCAGAGCGCTCCATTCGACATGCCAAGACAACATCTCTTCCAGCCAATCCATTTCCTGATGAAACCTCGCATCCCTCGCAATCTGAGTGAACTTGTCCGCCAGTTCCACGGTCGGCCGACAATCAAAGCTGCAAGGCAAGTGGAAGACAATTCTGGGCCCAACCCATCTAAGTAGAATGTTACATTTTGATACCTGCGGTATTTCAATGTGAGTGGGAGTGACGAGCCTCTTGTTAGCGGTATTCTCAGCCATCGGCCAAGTTGTGTCGATAAACCCCTCCGCAACCCAAACTTTGTCGAAAAAACACCTACAGCATGACGGATATCCCAACAGGCGTCCTATTTCCCGGTTATCGCCTCTCAGGTGGGCGGATTTGAGGAGTGCAACGTCAGAGGCGCGGCCTACGGCACACCAGTAGCTAAACGGAGCGCCAGGGCGTGCGGGCCGGCGGGCGGAAGCGTACCCATTCTCTCTGGTAATCTCTTCCAAAGGGGCCAGCATGAGATCGTGAGACGAGAGAGTATCGCTTAATGCCTGGAGTTCGTGTGGGGCAACGCCCCTGAGTGCGCAGGCTCTGACCCCTTCAAGTATAGACCGCCATTCCAATTCCGCGATACAGGCACACACCTTACTAATTCTAGGCTCCCAAAGCGCACCAGCCTCCGCGTTTGCCCAGTGATGCTTGGTAAACTCTTCGAACCGGCAATCGAGCCTTTGTATTGAAAACGAGGAGAGCATGTTTGCCTCTTACCAATTGGCTTGAGTATGATTGAACGGAGCATTGCTGTCAATGTGGAGCAACCCGGCACAGGTTCGAGGTGCGGTATTCGCAGTGAGACAGTACGCGAATGGCTATTCCGTAAACTTTTGTTCTTGACAGGGCTTCCTCGGGCTGCGAGTATAGTGTATACGATATTGATGCGCAATTCGTGTCAGCCCTCTGGGAAAAAAGGTGGGCGGGCTCGGACATATTAGCAAGTAGACGCAGACTTGAGGGCGTTTTTGTTTAGCATGATGGCTTAGTCCTTTGATCACTCAAACGAGCGCCCTGAAATAGAATTGTTAATGATAGCGCTGCCTGAGGCAGCCGAGTCATGAAAGAAACAACCGGTTCCCGATAGTACGCGAGAAACACTCTTTGAAGTGCGTAACCTGAGAACAAGTGGGTGAATGATGTCAAAGTCATGGTGCTCGCCCTCAATAAGTGGCCTGAAAAGGATGCAGTAGACCATCCCCGGTCAGAATGCTTCGTGCCGGGTTTGTTGGAGACATTGCGCATCGGGGGTTTTTGATCTGAGGCGATAACACGGTTTCCGGAAAGGAGACCATACTAGAACGAGGGGGCAATTATGAAAGACGACGAGAAACCACGGGAGACAGAAAACGAACCGTCGGAAGAAACGACGGAATCACCCAAGCAAGTAGACAGAGGGACATTCCTTAAGGCAATCGGCGTCGGCATTGGGGCTGTGGGCCTTGACCTGGTTACCGGCGGCCATATGGCTGCGCGCGCTGTTGCCGACATGGACCGGGATCGCAGCACCATTCAGAAGCTGATGCGAGGCCTGTTGGAAAGCCCTCAAAGAGCCCGAGATTTTCTTGCCGATCCTCAAAAAGTCGGCGCCGAATTCGGCATTCAGTTAAGCGCAGATGACGCTAAAACTATCCAGGAGGCGTTCAAAAATTTGACCATGGAAGCTATGTTGAGGGAAGGTCATTCCAATACTAGCCACTCAGAGTCCGGCCCAACCTCCTGGGCCAACAATAATCACTCTCAGTCGCTCAAGATAATGAAGCCTAGCGAGGGCCATCAGCCCGCAGGACCCAAACCGACGTCGCCAACGAGGAGGCGCTAATAGAGGTAGTGGGCCAGGCGGCCATAGGTTGACCGAGGAAAATAAATTGGTGATTTGAATGCCGGGCGAGTCGGCGGTCTGCTTCGTCAGTTGACTAGAGTTG